>PEZH01000051.1 GCA_002774085.1 Candidatus Shapirobacteria bacterium CG09_land_8_20_14_0_10_38_17
CTTTAATAATTAACCTGCCGATTCTGAATTAAATTCAGAATGACGACTTATTTGAGTTTTGTCCGCCAGCCCTGCACCATAACGGTACAGGGCCAGCTGGCGGATTGAGCTTTTAATTATCTTATCTTGTCATTCTGGCTTGCTCTTAGTCCTGTATCAAATGGTACAGAGCCCAGGGAATCTATCATCAGATGATTCTGGAGTCCTCTGGACAAGCCAGAGTCCCCAGAATGACAGGTTAGTAGCAATATAGCAATGTAACAATTCAACAATGTTCTTTTGGACTTTTGACTTTTGACTTTTAACTGTTTTGCTTTTCCGCCAGAGGCGGACCCGCCTCAAGGGGCTTCGCCCTTTTGGCGGGGAGTTTTGAGCTTCTTTAGAGCAGGTATTAATTTTTTGAAAAGTTTGGCTAATTTTTCTTCGCTGTGGCGCAAGCGCATATTAGTTTTCTCTAAAGTGGTAATATCAGCCACCATAGTTTTGTAGTAATTTTTACCTTCTTTATGTTTAATGGGAAAGGAATTTTCTAAAGAATAAAGTTTTAAAATTTTGACGAGCAACTTTCGGTTAAGTTTTTCCAGATAGGGCATAATTACCAAGTTAAAAGGATTGTTAGTTTTTAAATATTGGATAAAGACCTTAATGTAGTCATCTTGATTAGATTTATAGTTTTCGTTGGCAACCGACATTATATTAATCATCAGAATTTTGTAGGCTTGGCTTTGGTGATAGGCTTTAATCATCCCCTCAGGCAGGAAATTGGTTATTATTGAGCCATACATACTACCGGGACCAAGGATAATAATATCGGCATTGATAATTGCCCTGATTGCTTCAGGGTTAGCCTCTACTTTGGGCTCGAGCCAAATTTTTTTAACAAGATCACGAGACATTCGCAGTTCATCTAACCGATGCTCTCCGTTATAGATTTTGCCACCCTTGGTTTTAAAACAAATATCGGCAGGATATAGGGAGACGGGAATAACTTTTCCTTTTAGTTTTGCTCCGGTAAGAGAGGAAAAAAGATTGTCAACCTTATTTAAATCTCCTTCTTTTTCTGTCATAAAGCTAAAAAAGGAGTTACCAAAGTTCCTTTCTCGGCCGTCACGGTATCTTAGCATTTCTTCCCATTGTTGTTTCTGCTTTCCATTTTGCCACAAAGAGATTAAGGCTCGCCAATAATCGGAAAAAGCTAAAAGGTTGCCTCGTTCATCGGTTCTCATTCTGCCCGTATCGCCGCCGCTATCAAAAGTAGTTACAATGGAGCTGATGTTGGAAAAATCAGCATTGGCTAAGGCTTGATTGATAACCGGCATTCCCGAGCCGCCACCGATGGTGCAAATTTTAAAATTTTGTTTTGCCATATTTAAGGGTTAGCTGAATTTAACTGATTAAAAAGCTGAATAATTTCCTGGTTTTTAGGATCGATTGATAAAGCCTCCTGGAGGATTTTTTTAGCTTCGTCTTGTTTATTGGTGCGTAAATATAAAAGGGCTAAATTTGAGTATAGAGTTAAGTTTTGGGAATTAATTTCTAAAGATTTTTTTAGAGCCATTTCCGCCGCCGGATATTCCTGGCGATCAAAATAAATTTTTCCCAAATTTTGATATGATTGCCAAAGCTTGGGGTTAATTTCCGCTGCTTTTTGATAATTTTTAATCGCCTCATCAGAATCATTCATTTGTAAATAGTAAACATTGGCCAAGTTGTGATAGACATCAGCATAATCAGGTTTGAGGGCAATTGCTTTTTTAAATTCTTCAATCGCTTTTTGGGGCTGATTTTGGCGATAATAAAGATCGCCTAAATTATTATGATTTTGGGGGCTTGAGGGGGAGGTTTTAGCCGTCGCCAGCCAAAGATGGTCTTGATCTTTCCAATCAACATTTCTGATAATAGTTCTTGTTGAAAGAGCGATAATAATTAATCCCAAAATAAGGGAAACAAAAACTTCTCTTTTTTTGGTTTTTCTAAGCTTATCAAGTCCATAAGCAATGGTCGTAAAAATTCCTATCGAGGCTAAATAAGCATATCTTTCCGCCACTATCCAGGAAATGCCGTAAGGAGTTAAGGTGGGAGAAAGTATAATAATAAAAAAGGCAAGCCAAAAAGAAACCCTTTTATCGCGGAAGTAGAAATAGATAATTGATCCTAAATAAAGAAGAAAAATGAAAACCATGGCGACATATTCTATTTTTGTAAAATTCATTTCCGAATGATAAAGAGTGAGATTTTTTGGCCAGAAAATTAAACTTAGGTAAGAGCTGGCGGCGACAACGGTTTGCTGGAAGGTGGCGGTGATAAATTGTCCCGGGGTACTTACCTCTGAAATTGGCTGATAAAAATTTTGTTGCAAAGAGGCAACGCGGCTGCCAAAAGCGCCCAAAAGATAAATGCCCCAAATGAAACTTAAAATAAAAAAAGGAATCAGCCTTAGCCATTCTTTTCTAATTTTTTTTGTTATTATTTGGTAAAGAAAGAGAATAATGGGAAAAGCAATTACTTTTTCTGATGAACCTAGGGCGATGAAGTAAAAGAAAATGGAGAGCCAATATTGACTTTTGTTTTTTCTTTGGCCAGAGAGAATGTAAAAAGAGAAGGAAGTTAATACCCAAAAAGCAGAATAGGCATTATAGCCGGCGGAAATCCAAACCACTGATTCACAAAGCAGGGGGTGAACAGAAAACAGAAGCGCGGTTATAAAACCTACCGTAGGTGGAAAAAGAAGAGAAAGAAGAAAATATAAAGAAAGGGCGGTGCCCAAATGAAAAAAAATATTAACTATTCTGAAGGCGGCGGGAGAGGAACCTAAGATCCGATTGGTGGCATAATAAATAAAAACATGGAAGAAAGCAAAGGGATTGGAAAAAATAGACTTAATGTTGCCTATGCTGGGATTGTTGACAATGCCAGCAATATCATCGGATAAAAAGGCATTATTAACAGAGTTGGCATAGGTAACCAGTACCAAAGCTACTAAAAGTAAGATATGCCAGCGATTTTTATTAACCCAATTCTTAAAACTTAAATTTTTTCCGAAAATCTTAATAATAGTGTTTTTTTCTTGCTTGGCCCAAAAATTTTCATACTTTTTTTTATCCCAGATTTTTTGAAGATAATTTTTAATTTCCTCTTGGGGAATCTTTATATCAGCCGATATTTCCAAAAGTGGCTTTTTGCCGATATTTTTCTTTAGATATTTCTTCTGTTTGTGATTTAGTTTCATAACTGTTCTTGTCATCCTGATGACAATCAGGATCATTCCTTACTGTTACCGTCATTCTGCTTGTCCAGAATCGAGAATTGGTATAGATTCCCATTTTCATGGGAATGACATTGGATTCTGGATGCTCCGCCAGCCGGCGGATTACCAGAATGACAACTAATGGTATCGCGTCATCCTGATGACAATCAGGATCAAATATTTTAGATCCTTAATTCCCAGTCATCCGACGGGGCAGGCAAGTTCAGGATGACTAGCTGAAACAAATTCGGGATGACAAGCACAAAAGCCTGATTTATATCCCAGTCACAATTATATACTTTTGTGAATTTAAAACCTAATTTTTTTATTTAGAGGTTCTCACTTTCTTGGAATAAGATTACCTGTTTTTGTTAAAGCGAATTTCTACAGATAGCAAATAAATTCTCGCAATTGTTAATATTTTTCTTTAAAAATTTAAAATCAGAAGCTTTTAGTGGAGGTAAGCAATTTATAGAGGTGACTGTTTGCTTTAGCCATTCAGGGATAAAGGGCAATAGCTCATTAACTATTTTAAATTTTGAGAGAAAAACAGCTGTTTTATTTCCTATTCGTTTTTGAATGAGCTTATTTTTTTGCAAATAATTTTTGTTGATGCATTTAATACCCATTAGTGTTATCTGGGGAAAATATTTTTTAATTAATTGGGAAAGTTCTTTTGGGGTAAATTCTTTTTGGTGATAAGGATTTTTAGGTTTTTTTGATGAGGGGAAGAAATAAGCTTGTTGGGAGTAGAGATAAAACAAATGCCATTGGGTGCTAAGGTTTTTTTGATTTGATTTAAAAATGAAGAGTAGCTATTTATTGGCAAGTGTTCAATGAGTTCAAAGGCAGTGATAACATCAAAAGATTTTTTTAGAGAAGAGATATTAAGTGCATTCATTGTCTTGAATTCTAAGTTTGGCAAGATAAATTTCTTTTTTGCCTCTTTAATAGTAATTGCCGAATAATCGATTGCCAAAATGTATTTTGCTCCTTTCTGAGATAGATAGTAAGCACCATTACCAAGACCGGTTCCTAAATCTAGCACTTCTTTGCTTTTAATAAATTTGGAAGCGAATATATATCTTGCCAAAAATGTGCCTTCAAAAACACGTGGCCTTTCGTTTGTTTTGCTTCGAAATTTCCCTATGGACATTTTAAGATCTCCTTAAACCTTGGGCTTTCCTCCTTTTTGCCAAGATGAGTTTTAAATTAACAAAATTATAGCAAATTGCCTTTGGGGTAGTTAACGCTAAGCGAATATCCTTATTTAAAATAAGTTCTTTTAAAAAAATTATCAATTGGAAAAAAAGATATAACGGAAGAACAAAAAATAAGTGCATTATTCTATCGTTTTTTAAAATCGTCGTTAGTCTATTCCGACGGCATAAATAAGAAGATGATGATTTTTTAAGATGTTTATCAACTGTCCAAGAGCCGAGATGATAAATAATTGCTTTTTTAGCGACAAACGCTTTATAGCCTAAAAGTCTTATCCTCCAGGCTAAATCAACGTCTTCATAGTTAGCCCCATAGCTTTCATCAAACTTGCCTGCTTGTATAAAGAGAGAGCGCTTGATTGCCAAAAACATACCGGGAATATAAAAAGGCTCTTTGTTTTTTAAACCGGCTTGGTATCTTTTTCCTCTTAAAATACTCTTCCCATATCCCAAAAAGTTTAAACAGCCGCCTAAATTGTCAATTTTGTCTTTTTCTTTTGTCTGTAAAATTACGGCGCCCACAAGGCCAACTTTTTTTTGAGAAAGAGCGTTAACAATTTCCTCAAGCCAGTTTTGAGTAAAAATTAAATCATTATTCATAAAGATAATAATGTTTCCTCGAGAATAATTAAAGCCTTCGTTATAAGCGGCTGCCAAAAAATCGTTGTTTTTTCGGGCGATAACCTGGAAGTTCATCTTTCTTAAAAATGCTTTTTTGAGCCTGGCAACACTGCCGTCAGTAGAAGCATTATCAACAACGGTAATCTCGAAAGAAATGTTTAAAGCTTGAGGTTTGGGGTTTGAGGTTTCTTTAGAGCTATAGATTGACTCAAGGCAATTTTTGGTAATCTCAAAGCCATTAAAGTTAACAATGATTAACGATACCAGTAGAGAAGGTTTCATCTCTTTTTAAAATTATCCATTTCTAATTGGGCAAGATGATCATATTGATATTGAGGGGAATTTAGTAATTTAAGGCCGTTAATATTTTTGAATCTTTTTTGATTTAGAACATTGATAACTTTTTTGGCAAAAGCGTTAATATCGTTTAAAGGAACGGTGATTAGCTCATTATTTAAGTAAATAGTTTTATAAGCAGGTAAATCATAAGCGATAGCGATTTTCCCGCTGCATATTGCCTCAAGTAAGGCGACGCCAAAACTTTCGCTTTTGCTGGGGAAAAGAAACACCCTACAGTTAGCTAAAAGCCTAAATTTTTTAAAACCGGAAACATAACCTAAAAGCTTGATATTTTTGCCAAGTTTTAATTCTTTAATTTTCTTAACCAATTTGTTTTTGGTGTTTTGGTCGCCGGAACCGGTAATCCAAAGAATAAAATCCGGATATTTTTTAACCACCAATTGACATATTTTAACCAAGTCAAATACTCCTTTGGCTTCATCTATTCTTCCCAGGAACAAGCCATCGCACCAATGTTTTTTTAAGGCGATGGCTTTTTTTATTTTTCCCCTGTCAACGGCGTTGCCGGTTAAAATAATTTTTTCTTTTTTAAATCCCCTATTAATCAAAAATGATTTTAGCTCTGGAGAGATAACAAATATTTTATCGGCCTTTCTTAAAAGGAGAAGGCTTATTTGGTAGAACCAAAAAGCTAATAGGCGAATAAAAAAATTGCCGGGACGACAGAGATAAACTTTGTTTTCAAATAGGGCTGTCCAGGTAATTTGAGACTTAAATATCTTAATAAAAAACGGCAGTAAGAGAACATCCAAAACTGAAGAAATGGAATATAAAACATCGGTGTCTTTAGTAATTTGAGGAATAAAAAAGCAAGTTGTAAAAGATCGTTTTAATAATTCAAAAACTAAAACAAATTTGTTTTTAGCGATTTTACAATGGGGGATTTTAACATAAGAGATATCTTTAATTAATTTTTTAAACTGGGGAATAATATCTTCTGGGCAAACCATCTTAATATTAATCTCCTTTTTTTGCCAATAAAGCATTTTTTGGACTAAGAGCTCGGTGTTGCCGACACCGAGATTATAGATACAAATATTTTTTTTAATCATATTTTTCTGCTAACAGTAAAACCTGTCCTCCTAAACCAAAGAGCGATATTATCCAATTGTAAAAAGGCCAGGTGGTGGAAGAAAGAGTTTTATATTTTTTAATTTTTAAGCCTTCTTGTTTTAAAAGAAAAAAAAGAGAAGCCCGGCAATAAAAATTTTTATGAGTCTTATCTTTGAAACCAAACCACTGCGATCCTTGAATAAAACGGGAAAAAGAATGAATATTAGGTGTAGAAAGCACTAAAAAACCGCCATTTTTCATTAAGGAGTGAATATTTTTTAGAAAAATTTGAGGATTTTCTAAGTGTTCGATAACATCAAGGGCAAAAATAACATCAAATTTTTGCGGCCATTTTCTTTTCTGATTAAAATTCCAATAATAAATATTTTTAAAGTTTTTTTTCGCCTCGGCGATAAATTTTTTAGAGACATCGAATCCATACAAACCTTCTTTGGGCTTCTCAAGCTTCGTGTGCAGGAGAAAAAGAAGAACTCCATGGGCGCAACCAATATCGGCAATTTTGTTAGCTTCTTTAATTTTTTGAAAAAGATCGGGCCCCAATTTTTGAATAATTTTTTGAATCTCGTTTTCTTTCTTTAAGACCATATTAAAAAGAATTAAAAATATTAATCATTTTTTCAGCCGCTTTTAGCCAAGTAAGCTTTTCCAAAATTTTTTGGTATCCGCCAACAATAATTTCCTTTTTTGAATGGCTAATATTTAAATAATATTTTGTTTTTTCAAAAACATCATCTTCCCTTAGGGGATCGAAGAACAGATTATTATCAGTGATAATTTCTTTAAAAGCGGGGATGTTAGAGGCAAGAACAAGAGTATTAGAAGCCAGCGCCTCCAAAAGAGGTAGGCCAAAACCTTCATACAAAGAAGGATAGATAAAGATATCGGCAATTTGATAAAAAGCCCGTAGTTTTCTTTTGGAAACATAGCCTAAAAGAAGGATATTATCTTCTTTATTATTGCTAATTATATTTTGAAAAGCATCTTTATTAATAAGTCCGCAAATTATCAAAAAAGTATTTTTAAAATAATGGCGGTTTTGAGTAAACATCTTTGTTAGCAAACCAATATTTTTTCTACTACTGTGAGCGCTGTTAGTAAAAATAATTTTTTGATTATCAAGTTGATATTGCTCCTTAGTTTTTTGTAAATATTTTTGGCTTTCTTTTTCAAAATAAAAGTTGTCCACCCCCAGCGGGATCACTTTTAATCTTGACTCTTTAATAGGGTAATATTTTTTGATTTCTTTCTTAACGGCAAAAGAATCGGTGATGATGACATCAGCTTTTTTGGTGATATTTTTAAAAGCGAAATTAAGATAGGCAATGTCTGTTTTCTTTCCCATTTGAGGCAAAACTTTAAAGCCCAAATCGTGAACAGTGGCAATATAAGGGCATTTTTTAGTGCCTAAGGGAAGGATAGTATTGGGGGCATGGAATAAGTCTATTTGAAATTTTTTTATCTGTTTTTTAATTAAAAAGTTGTCATAGAGAACGTTTTTTAAGAGGCTATTTTCGTGGCGATTTTTTAAAAAAATATACTCGTTTTTTTGATCAATGTGGCCTATTGCTTGATATAAATTTTTAATATAGCTTTGAATGCCAGTATGGTGCTTTTCTTGCAAAAGACGGGCGTTAACGCCGATTTTCATAGTTTTTTTCTAAAACTTTTAAAAAGCCTGTTGCTGTTCCCACCCAGCCCCCAAGCCAGTTAATATTTTGAGTGCTGATTGCCTTATATCCCCAATAAGAATTTAAAAAAAGAAGATAGCAGGAAAACTTAAAGATGTAATCCAGCCGAAATTTAAAAATATGACGGAAATAAAATCGGAAAAAGTTTTCCATTCTTTGGCGGCTATGAGTTCTCCTTTTAAAAACTCCTTCTCGGGAAATATCGTGATTAACACGTGCTTTGGGGTTAAAAACTAACCGATAACCCAACTTTTTAACCCTTATTGCTAAATCTAACTCCGACCACTCGCCCACACCAGTATAGCCATAGTCAAAGCCGCCCACTTTTTCAATCAAATTTCTTCTTAGGGTCATATTACAGGCTTCAAGATAATCAACATCTTGGAGTTTTCTTATTTTTAGGCTTTGGGAAAAGTTTGATCCCGGTGTCCAGGCGCCGCATTTGGTGATTTGGCCAACAGCGAATTTCCCCCCTTCTAAAAAAAACCAGTTCCAAAATTCTCCTAAAATTTTTTTTATTCCCCGAGCGTGGTAAAAAGAAAAAACATCGCGATTAGCCAGAAGTTTTTGATTAATAATGGTTGGACCGCTAACACCGGCAATATTTTTATGGGTGCTATCATTTAATGTATTAATAATTTCCTGCGCCCAATAGAGAGAGGCAATCACATCATCGTCAATCCAGGCGACATACTGGCCCCGTGCTTCTCGCCAGCCGCGGTCGCGAACTTGGGATAGTTCGGGACGGCGGTCAACAAATAGCCTTATCTTTAGTTTTTGAGAGAATCTATTAACAACTTGATTGGTGTTGTCTTGAGAGCCACCGTCGACGATAACAACCTCAAAGTTTGAAAATGTTTGTTGGCATAAGCTTTTTAAACATTTTTTCAAGCTTTTCCCCCGATTAAAAGTGCAAACGACAACAGAGAGTTTTGGCGGCATAGTTTATTTATAGTCTAACTGTTATCCTAAATTTAATTCAGGGTCATTTTAATCTTAGTTGTCATCCTGAACTTGATTCAGGATCGTCTTCAGATGATTCTGATTTTCATCAGAATGACGATTCCTTTAGCGTCATCCTGAATTTATTTCAGGATCTTCTGAAGATGATTCTGACTTTCGTCAGAATGACGATTC
>PEZH01000042.1 GCA_002774085.1 Candidatus Shapirobacteria bacterium CG09_land_8_20_14_0_10_38_17
TGTAACAATGTATTTTTACTTTTGACTTTTTAATTTTTAACTTGTTTCCATTCTATCAAAATGAACCAATCTATTCCAGAAAAAATCAAAAAAAATATTCCCCATAAAGCCTTGGACGTCTTTAATAAATTCACCAAGGTAGGTCTTGAAATTTATCTTGTCGGTGGAGCGGTGCGCGATCTATTATTGGGACAAAAAAATATTGTTGATTTGGATTTTACCACCAATGCCACTCCTAAAAAAATTCAATCCCTATTTTTCAAAAGTTTTTATGACAATCAATACGGCACCGTCAAAGTCCCCTACAAAAAAGATGTCATTGAAATCACCACTTACCGATCAGAAAAAGAATATACTGACTTTCGTCACCCCAATCAGGTAACCTGGGGGAAAACTATTGAAGAAGATTTGTCCCGTCGCGACTTTACTGTTAACGCCATTGCCTTAGGCCCAAATAAAAAACCAAAGACCAAAGACCAACAACCAACAATCAAATTAATTGACTCATTCAACGGGCAAAAAGATTTAAAAGATAAAATTATCCGTTGCGTTGGCAATCCCGATAAACGTTTCGGCGAAGACGCCTTAAGAATACTGCGCGCGATTAGATTGGCCATTAAATTGGAATTTGAAATTGAACCAAAAACCTTCACCGCTCTAACAAAAAATGTTTCTCTCCTTAACAATATTTCCGGCGAACGCATCCGTGAAGAATTATTCAAAATTCTGTTGGATAAAAATATTGACCGCGGCTTTCAACTAATGAAAAAAGCTAAAATTTTAGACAAAATTCTCCCGGAAGTAACCAAGGGATATGGTATGAAACAAAAGGGTCACCATCTCTGGAATGTTTGGAAACATTCTGTCCTCACCGTCAAATACTGCCCCTCAATTGATCCTCTCGTCAAATTAGCTGCCCTGCTCCATGATGTCGGTAAGCCGGTTGTGGTTAAAGATATTGACGGCGAACGCACTTTTTATAACCACGAGGTTATCGGTGCCTCTATTGCCCGCAATATTGGGCAAAGACTACGACTCGCCAATAAAGACTTAGATCGTTTAACCCGCTTAGTCCGCTGGCACCAATTTTCTGTTTCCGAAAAACAAACTAATAAAGCCGTCAAGCGTTTTATCCGCCATGTTGGTAAAGAAAATATTGATGATATGTTAGATTTGCGTACCGGCGACCGTTTGGGCAGCGGCGCTAAAGAAACCTCCTGGCGAACTGAAGAATTTAAAAAACGCTTAATTGAGGTACAAAAGCAACCTTTTACGGTGACCGATTTAAAAGTCAACGGCCGCGATGTGATGAAAATTTTAAAAATTTCTCCCGGCCCCAAAGTTGGCCAAGCCTTAAACGAAATTTTTGAAAAAGTGGATAATGACAAACTGCCCAATGAAAGGAAAATATTGCTTAAAGAAATAAAACTTTTAAAATAGCTAATTTATTTTCTTCTCCCCATTTTTTCAGCCACCACCAGCAGAGGCACAGCCAAAAAGGTAGAAGAATAGGTGCCCAATATCGTCCCCATCAAAAGAGCGGCAGCAAACCAGCGGATTGTTTCTTCTCCCATTAAAAGAGTCGCCGTTAACATGAAAATAATCGTCAGCGAATTATTGATATTACGAACAATAGTATCGGCAATTGCTTTATTGGCAACCGCCTCAATATTTTTTTGAGAAGAAAAGTCGATAGTTTGCTTCCTAATATAATCAAAAGTCACCACCGTATCATGTACAGAAGCTGACAGAGTAGTCAACGCCGCGGTAATAAATAATGAGTCCACCTGCACACCTAAAAAATGTCCCAAAAGAGAAAAACTGCCCGCTAAAATTAAATTATCATGAAGCATGGCTAAAATAGCGCCAATGCCAAATTTTTTATTATGAAACCTCCAGGCAACAAAAAACAAAATAAACAAAATGGCGACGATTAAGGCTGTCAGAGCTTTTTTAAGAAGTTCTTGACCAAAAGTCGGACCAACCATTTCAAAGCGTAACTTTTCCGCCCCTTGATATTTTTCTTGCAATCTACTCAAAATTAAATCTCCCTTTTCTTTTCCTTCCTCAATTCTAATTAAAAATGTACTGCTTTTGGTTTCTTGAATTTGAGAAATATTAATATCATCTTTTCCAAAAATCTCCCAAAGTTTTTGTGTAGAAACATCAGGATCATCAATTTTTATTTCCAAAAGCGAACCACCGACAAAATCAAGCGAAGGGACCAAGCCAAAGCGGATCAGTGAAAATACCGATATAACAACCAAAAAACCGGAAATTACAAAGCTGATATAACGGTATTTAATAAAATCCATAAATAAAAATTCCTAATTACTAATTTCTAATTACTAATCAATGTCTAATGATAAAATGACCAATGTTTAAAAATTAAAAAATTAGAAATTTAAAATTGATTAAAAATTAAGAATTAAAAATTTTAGAAATTCTATTTATTCTTCCTAGCTAACACCCTTATCAACGTCCTTGTCACCACCACACCGGTAAATAATGAGATTATCACCCCCAACCCCAAAGTCAGGGCAAAACCGCGTATCATTCCTGCCATGGGGAAAAAGCTCCACTCAAACGGGTTAAACAAAACAAAAGCGGTTATTATCGTGCAAATATTAGCATCGCGAATTGAATCCCAGGCTCTCCCAAAAGCTAATTCCCGAGCAATGGAAAACTCCTTACCGGTACGCAATTCTTCCCTCATTCTTTCAAAAATTAAAATATTAGCATCCACCGCCATTCCCACCGAAAGGATAAACCCGGCAATCCCTGGCAAAGTTAGGGTAATGGGAATCAAACGATAAAAAGTAAGGCTGATTAAACCATAGATAATCAGGGATAAATTAGCAAAAAATCCCAATTTTCCATAATAAGCAATCATAAAAAACATCACGCCAAAAAGGCCAACTAAACCTGCCTGGACACTCCGCCTCACCGCCACCTGTCCTAAAGTAGCCTCTACAGTCCGTTGTTCAACTAACTTAACCGCCACCGGCAATGCCCCCGCGTTAAGCTGAGCCGCCATTTTTTTAGCCTCCTCAAGAGCAAAATCTCCCCGTATTATTGCCTTACCTTCTCTTATCGGCTCCTCAACTTTAGGAAAAGAAAGAGGAACTTCGTCTAAAAAAATAGCCAAAATTTTACCCACATTTTCTTCGGTAAGATGAGCAAATTTTTCTTTTCCCTCGTCGGTAAAATCCAAAGTAATCACCGGCTGGTTGGTATCGGGATCAAAATCAATCCCCGCCGACCGCAAATCAGCCCCGGTCAGACCAGTGGGTAAAAATCCGGCGGCGGCATCGGTAGCTTCTTTTTGCTGACGAAAATCTAAAACAGCCGTTTGGCCAATCAAGGTAATCGCCTCATCGACATCTTTCACCCCCGCCAGTTCCACAATCAACCGCAAATCTTCTCCACTCCTACTGGCTTGCACCAAAGTCTCACTTAAACCATACATATCCACTCGCCGCTGAATATTCTCCCGCAATCCCCCAATTACTTTTTCTCTCCCCTCATTAGACAAAGATTGAGTATCGGCTTCAAAAACCAAATGACTGCCGCCGGCTAAATCCAAACCATAATGCAAAGGAAATTTAGTGGAAATTGGCTGGGGAATTTTAATCTCGTAATCAATCGCTAATTTTCCCAATGAAAATCTCAAAGGAATAACTGCGGGCAAGTTAAAATACAAACAAAGCAAACTTAAAACAAAAATAAAAATAAACAGATTTTTAGGATTTTTCATAATGGAGAGGTAATTGGCGAGCCGGGGAAAATTGGCAACTCATTTTACCTTGCTCTAAATTGGTTTTCACTAAAACAATATCGCCTACTTTACCCCCTATCTCTTTTAAAAAACGAGCCGGAATAGTCACCACGGCACTATTGCCGGTTTTCATTATTTTTTGAGACCTCTTCATTCGTTACCAATCATTAATCACTGATTCAACAATGTAACAATTCAACAATATAACAGTGTATCTCTATTTATCATTCCACCAATTGCCTCTCACTCCCTAAAACCATAAATTTAGGTTGTATTAAGACTCCCGTTAAAAATGGATCTCTTCCGTTTAATCGAAAACGAAATTCCTTCTCATCCATAACCGTATAATTTATCTCTTCCCCACGCTCTTCCTCTTCCTTCCTAACCAAAACAGCTAATTCCGGTAAGATCACCCGACCAACAATAAAAATATCTATCTCTTCGCTATCTTTTTTGGGTAATCTTTCGACAAAACGTTGACTAAAAAACACCACCCGAATTTTTCCTAAACGACTTCTATATTTAATAATCTGCTTCCCTAAACCGACTCTCTTGACTATCATTGCCATCAACGGCTCGTAAAAAGAATAATGAGGATTAAGAAAATAATAAATCCGATTACCTCGCTTCTCTGAATGAAGAACTCTCCCTTTTTGTAAATTCTGCAGTTCTCGCCTAACAGCGTTAATCTGTTCATCTATCTTCCGAACTAATTGCCGACCATAGAACATTCCCTGAGGATGGCTAAAAAACTCTTCCAATAATTTTACTCTAACCTTAGAAATAAAAAGATGACGAAGCATTAGTTTATATCAATAGGCAACTTTGTTACCGGCAGGTAAAACTTCAATCCAGATTTGTCCTCGATTAAAACGAATCTCCCGACCACTACCATCAAAAAAGCGTGTCCGCGCGAGACGACTTTCCTTCTTCCATGTCCCCTTAATCACCTGACCGTCCTGAAAGACAATCGCCTGTCCAGAGCCAGTTGTTTGATAAATAAGATGCTTATGTTCGTCAACCGACCCCTGTTCCCGAGCAAACTGAACTACTACCACTTTAGCAGTTAGCTGTTGATCTGATAAAAAATCCTTATGAGGTTGACCGCCATTAAGTCGCTCATAAATATTCTTTTCCTTATTATATTGCCAAGAGACATCATACGCTGATTGGCTATTCCAAAAAGAAAACTTAGGTGATATTTCGCCCCGATCATTAAGATTAGCTTCCTCTTTAAAGGGCCAAGATCGGAAATTCTCATCCCAAGAATTACCGGTTTTTTGAGTCTTATTAGTCAATCCTCTCTGAGCCGCTATTTCCCAAAGGTTAAAATTATTGCAGTACAACGTATGTTCTGTTGCTCGAGTCTGACCGGTTCGCTCCGGTTCCCGTCGACAGGCAGTATATGGCAACGCAAATTGATCCATATCACCCCATGAGCCTTTGTCTTTCCAGCCATATTCGCTAATCTGGCATAAAGCTTTAGCGTCTTCATAAACAGTAGAATCGTTACACTGACCAGCACCACCCACATGATTATAAAGAGGATAATCGCCATATTCCGATGCCCAATCTAAAAAATAAGTCCGCGCTGAACGTACCGGACCAATATTATAAGGTTCCAAACTGCCTGCTGCCGCCCCGCAGTAAAAAACAGCTAAAAATCGAGTTATTCCCCCCTCAGCGACCGCTTCATAAATAATATCCGCCTGAGATAATCCCGATTGAGGACGCGATTCTTGATGATTTTCTATCATTACCGTTAAAGGCCGTCTCTTTTCCCAAACCTCTCGTTCTGCCTTAGTAAAATAGGCACCATTTAGAGAACATTCTTGATCGCGTGGCCCACTGGTATCTAAAACAAAACGACCGCCTTCACTCTCCTCATCCCCGGGTAAAGGAGAAATAATTTGAGAATTACCTTGCCCCCAAAAATTATAAGCCGCATAAGAAACTCCGGTACTAAACAAATAAACAATTACGGCGGCAATAATTAAAATATTTCTTTTCTCTTTAATCATTTTTTAGCTTTCAAAATTGCTTCTTCCTCTTCATTAGAAAAAGAAGATTTCTTTCCTTCTCCCTTTTTAACTATTTTAGCATAAATTCTTGTCCCTTCTCTGCTATGAAAACTAGAAATTACTAGACCATCATTATTACCATCCAACAATGCTAACGAAAAACTTTGATTGCCTCCCGTTTCCGAAAAGGGGTTAAAACGAACCAAACCCACTTTTTGAATAGAAAAATAGCTCTCTTTTTGTAATAGTTTAACCAGTTCTTCAACTTTATTAATCTGAAGGCTGTTTTTCTTTACCCCTCCCACTGCCTGCTCTAAAATTTTAGTAAAACTTTCCCGCTTCGCTCCCACCGTTAAGCGCCGATAGTGAACAATCGCTATTAATAAAATAAAAGTTAAAATCGCCAACCAGCTAAAAACTATGCCCATCAAGGAATAATCACTAAAACCAGAAATCAATTCCGTCATTACATTTTATTGTATCCTCTCCTAATTATCAATGTCAATAGAAAATAAAGATATATTGTTATATTGCTAAATTGTTACATTGTTAAAAATTTAAGAATAGGGGGATATGGGAGATAAGAGAAATAGGAGAGAAAAAAGAAATAAGAATAAGACAGATAGAACAAATAAGACGAATAGGACATATAAAACGGGATTGCCACGTCTCCCCGCCAAGATAGGGATCCTCGCAATGACGATTAATCACTAATCACTTATCATTAATCACTTTATTTTCATTTAGCATTTGCTTATCTTCCCTTCATCGTTTAATATATAGGCGTATGCCTAAAAAAAGAAAAACAAGAAAAGACAAAATCATTGCTGGTTTAAAAAGAGAATTGGCTAAAAAACCACTGATCATTCCCAAAACCGTTCCTGCTCACAACATCCCGAAAGTAAAAAAATTACCTAAATTAAGCCCCATTTCTACTAATGATAACAACCAGAATAGTCCTTATCTTAAAAAGGACTTGACAAAAAGCTTAATCTTAGCCATAATTGTAATTGGTTTTGAGCTGGTGGTATACTGGCGACTAAAGTAATTTTAGATTTAGCACTACAAATTTAAAACTTATTGATCTGCTGCCCAAAGGGGGGTGAAAATAAAATATGAATTTTTACTGTGTAAAGTGTCGCGCTAAAAAAGAGGTAAACGACTATGAAACCGTTACCTGGAAAAACGGCCGTCGCGCCGCCAAAGCGGTATGCCCCAATTGTGGCACGGCGATGTATCGTGTTTTACCTCAAAAGTAAAACATTTCAAAATTTCCAAAAAACTCACTTTCACTTAAGAAGGAGTGGGTTTTTTGGTGTTTAATTACCCTTTAAGCAAATGTTGATTATTCTTGAGCTCGATATTGAAGCGCTTCGGCAATGTGGCTGACGGCAATTTTTTCTTCTCCCTGTAAATCGGCAATCGTCCGACCAACCTTAATAAGGCGATAATAAGCCCGAGCAGAGAAACCTAAGCGATTAGCCGCTTGATTAAGTAACCGTTGCGCCTCCGAAGATAAGTGACAATACTGTTTTACCTGCCGCGTTCCCATTTCCGCATTATAAATCAGCCTACTTTTGGCAAAACGTTTTTGTTGCCATAAACGAGCCTTTTCCACTTCCTTCCTTACCTGGTTGGATGTTTTTTCCTCTTCGTTCCTTTTCTCACCGGTTAATTTTTCTATTTCTACGGCCGGCACTTCTAAATGAAGATCAATTCTATCTATCATCGGACCGGAAATTCGTTTCCGATAGCGGGCAATTTCACTAAGCGAACAATGGCACTCATGCTTAGGATCACCCAAATAACCGCAAGGGCAAGGGTTGGCGGCGGCAATTAAAATAAACTTGGCCGGAAAAGTGCAAGTGCCCGCAGCTCGAGAAACGGTCACCCGACCATCTTCCATTGGCTGGCGTAAGGCCTCCAAAACATTACGGGGAAATTCAGCGAACTCATCCAAAAAAAGCGCCCCCCTATGAGCTAAGGAAATCTCGCCGGGTAAAGGATGGGCACCACCACCAACTAAAGCCACTCGAGAAATAGTGTGATGGGGGCTACGAAAAGGGCGAGTTTTCACTAACGATTGCCGCGATGATAAGTTACCGGATATAGAATAAATCTTAGTTACTTCTAAAGCCTCTTCTTTTGTCATTACCGGCAAAATTCCCGGTAAGGCCCGCGCTAACATTGTTTTCCCCGCTCCCGGCGGTCCTTTCATAAAAAGATTATGACCGCCGGCGGCGGCAATAATCAGGGCTCGCTTGGCATTATCTTGGCCAACAATATCTGCCAAGTCAAACTCCGCCTCCTGATTACTGGGAATTTGGGAAAAATCAGTATGAGAAGCGGGAAGAATGGATTTTATTCCCTGGAAATGAAACAAAAGTTGCTTTAGTGTCTCCACCGGATAAATATCAATCCCCTCAATAATCGCCGCTTCAGCAGAATTTCTCCGGGGAATAAAAGCCCTCAAAAAACCTCTTTTTTGAACAGCCATAACCATCGGCAACACGCCATTAACACGACGCACCGATCCATCCAAAGATAACTCACCTAAAACCAAAGTCTTCCTTAATTCAGCCTGAATCTGACCAGAGGCAATTAAAATTCCCAAAGCCATTGGCAAATCAAAAGAGGGACCCACTTTAGGCAAATCAGCTGGGGCTAAATTGATAATCACCTTATGGTCGGGAAAATCAACGCCGGAGTTTTTAACCGCGGTGCGAATACGCTCTTTAGCCTCCTCTACCGCCTTATCGGGTAAACCAACAATTTTAAAAGTGGGAAAACCTTGAGAAGTAGCATCAACTTCTACCTCGATCTTTTGAACCTCTAACCCCAAGGTAGCGCCAGAAATAACACGGGCAAGCATAAAATAAGAATAGAGCAAAGGGACGAAGGGGTCAATAGATAAATCCTAAACCCAAACCCGCCAAAAGAGCAAAGCCCATTGTGGCAGTTTTTTAGTCTTAACCCCGAGGATTTTGCCGCTAATTACTTTTTGCCTTTGGTGGAGAGTAAGCCAGGTTCTGTTTTAGACGAAAATCTATCTAAGCTTCTCACTTGATGCTCGCGGAAGCGGCGATAACGCATCTTTTCAGAATTGCAGCCGGGAGGATTGCCATCCCGCCACAGACGGGATAGGACACAGTCCTCGTTTCACCTTGTAGTTATCTTTAAAATAACCACAAACTCGTCTCTGTTGCTCTAACTATCCCCGCCTGAAGGCGGGGTCCCTAAAATTAATTAGGGCACCGTGCTTCCCGCTGCCTGGACTTTCCTCCCCACCCAAAAAACCACCAAAGGCGGACATTTAGATGGAGTATTCGTCCTTCCACCAAAGGCCCCTATATTATAACAAGATAGAATAGTATAAGCAAGCGAATACAGAGCGTTACAAGCCGTCAGGCGGCTTATAACAAGATAGAATAGTATAAGCAAAGCGAATACTAAACACTACCAACTAAAGATTCAATCGGGGAATAAATAAATCAGTAAATAGAACTTTAATTACCAAAACCATAGGTAGAGAAAAAATCGCTCCCGCCACTCCGGCTAAGCGAAAACCAATTAAGAGCGCCAAAAAGGTAATAATAGGATGAATACCAGTCGCTCTCTGCATCACTTTGGGAGTAATTAAACTGTTCTCTAATTGCTGAACGACAAGATAGACTGCCAATGCCCCCAATCCCATCAACGGCGATACCGACAAACCAACAATCAGCCCGGGAATTGCTGCCAAGGATGGGCCAATATTGGGAAAAATCTCTAAAATACCTGCTAAAAAAGCTAAGGGTAATGCATATTTAATCCCTAAAATCAGCAAACCCAAATAGGTTAACACACCAATAATTATCATCAAAGTTAATTCTCCCCAAAGCCAGCCACCGAACTCATACTCCAAGCGATTGATAATCTTCTCCGCTACCAAGGCATTTTTCTCATTTAAAAAATGCCTTAAATGCTTACTTAAATGTTTTCTTTCTAAAATCAAATAAAAATTAATTACAAAAACAGAAAAAATTTTAACGGCATTAGAAAAAACCCCTTGAGTAAATTTAAAAATATTTCCCGACACTATTCCAATTTGAGAAAATGGGTTATCTAATAAACCTTTCGCCCATTCAGCAAAACCCATTTTCTCAGTGAGGACCAATAATTGATTAATTAATAGGCCGGTTTGTTTAAATAAAGGTCCCGCTAATAAACTGATTGCTAAAACCACTAAGCCGATGATAAAAAAATAATTAACTAAAATAGCTAAAAATCGGGGAAAATGAAACTTATTCTCTAATTTATTTACTGCCGGAGACAAAGCTAACATAAGTGAAAAAGACACCAAAAAAAGAAGAACAATATCACGCACAAAATATAAAAACCAAAGTGAAAACAAAAAAACAACGATAAAAATAATCGTTTTATGAGAAATTTCTACTTTTTTAGGAGCCATAGACCAATTTTAAATTATTAAATTCTTGCCCGTCATTCCCGAAATAAAACCTGCCCTGATGAATGTCAGGGTTCGGGGCAGGCTCTGAGGGTTTTCTTTCCGTCATCCTGAGGGCTTTACCAACTTCCCGTCATTCTGGCTTGCTCTAGCCCTGTATCGAATGGTACAGGGTCCAGAATCCATCCAAAAGGTTCTGGCTTGCCCAGAATCTCTGGATGCTCCGCCAGCCGGCGGATTACCAGAATGACGGCGATGATTTAGCAATGTAGCAATATAACAATTCAACAATGTTCTTTATTTTTAACTTTGGACTTTTAACTGTATTTTTGTTCTCTTTACTTTTAACTTTTAACTTTGGACTTTTAACTTCTTTTATCATACCATTTTCTTACCAACTTCTCTACCTTTTGAGAGAACCCTCTTTGGGCAATATCAAACCAGTGAGTTTTACCCTGATCCGCCGGCTGGCGGAGAAGGGCTTTCCTAAACCAAGTCATTTGGCGGCGAGCATAATGATGCTCATCATACTTCCATTTTTGGACAATTTCATTTTTCAATTTATTATTTTTAAAATACTTCCGCCATTCTTTATAGGCTAAAGTAGTTCCCAAAACCGAATTATTAAAACCATACCCCTTCTTAAGTAATTTTTTAATTTCTACCAACAATCCCTGTCTTAATCTTTTTTCAACTCTTTCATCAATTCTTTCATAAAGCTTTTCATAGGAAGCTCTCAGTCCCACCATTAAAATATTTTTTATTTCTAGATTTAAATTCATTCCGTCATTTTTGAGATTTGATTTTTGCGATTTGATATTTTTAGCTATCTCTATTGCCCTTATCAATCGCCGCGGATTATTTCTATCCGACTGGTTCATTCTATTGAATCGGCCCAAGTCTACTTTTTTTAAAAGTTCTTGGAGTTTTTGAGTTTTTGAGTTTTTGAGTTTTTCTCTTAATCCCCAATCCGGTTCAATTCCCATTGTATCTATCCCATCAATTAAGGCCTTTATATAAAACCCTGTTCCACCAACTAAAATAGGCATTTTCCCTCTTCGCCAAATATCATCAATCACTGGAACAGCGCAGTTAATATAATCAACAACGCTAAATCGAAAGTTTGGTTTAACAACATCATAGAGCCAAACTTTTATGTTATTAAGGAGATAATACCCGATTCTTCGGTTATCAATTGAAAATTGTCCCGCCACAGCGGGATCCCGCAATTGGCGGGAAAAATTGAAAATTGAAAATTTATCAAGGTCCTTGCCGGTGCCAATATCCATTCCCTGATAAATTTGTCTTGAGTCGGCGTTAATAATTTCACCGGCAAATTTTTTTGCCAAACTAATCCCTAAAGAAGTTTTACCCGTTGCCGTTGGTCCGCAGATAACAAGAATTTTATTCATCTTTCCCAGTCCAACAATAAAGACAAAGCTTATTTTTAGGAAGGCCGATAGCATTAACCATCTGCTTAATGCTCTGATATTTTAACGAAGTTGCTCCTATTTCTTTGCGAATGGATTCCACCATTTTTTTATATCCTAAGCTATTTTCGTCAACAAATTGATCAATTTCTGATCTTCTTGCTTTTCTGCCCAAAATTTTTCTTATTGCCCGCCTAGCGGCCAATTCTTTTTTGGTTCTAGTAGAAAGACAAAAGGGACAGGGAAACATCAAAGGCGGGCAGGCAATCCTGACGTGAACCTCTTTAGCCCCATATTTCCAAAGTTTTTGAATAGCTTGATTCCTAAGCTGAGTTCCTCTCACGATTGAATCGTCACAAATAATAATCCTTTTACCGGCAATAATTTCTTTTATGGGAATTAATTTCATTTTAGCTACCCGATCTCTTGTCTTTTGGGAAGGGGGAGTATAACTTCGACCATATCCATCGGTATATTTTATCAAAGGGCGACGATAGGGAATGCCCGAGGCCTGAGCATAACCCAAGGCATGAGCAATACCTGAATCGGGAATTCCGGTCACTAAATCAGCCTTAATATTATCTCCTTTAGCCAAATTAGCTCCGCATCGTTCCCGAACCGCTTCAACAGAAATTCCCTCATAGGAAGAAGCAGGACAGCCGGTATAGACCCACAAAAACGCACAAATTTTGGTCTTTTTTCCTCCTTTTCTTTTTTCTTCCCATCCTTTTTTGTTTAAAAGAACAACTTCTCCCGGAAGAAGCTCTTTAAAAGGTTTAAATCCTAAATTAGGAAAAGCGCTGGTTTCAGAGGCGACAGCAAGATTTCTTCCTTTTCTACCAATAATTAAAGTTGTCCGCCCAAAATAATCTCTGGCGGCGTAAATCCCCTCTTTATTAAGAATCAAAAGTGAAATAGCTCCTTTTACCTTGTTAAATAAATATTCCACGCCAGCAACAATATCATCTTTTTGAGCAATAATTTTACCCGCTACTTCGACAGGATTAATCTGGCCACTGCTTAGTTCGGAAAAACTACCGCCCTGAGCCATAATCTCCTTAGCGAGACTCTTCTTGTTTTCTAAAAGTCCAGAAGTAGCTAAAGCAAAAGTGCCAAAAGAAGAAGAAATAATAATCGGCTGAGGGTCCCGATCACTAATAACACCAATTCCCATCGCTCCCTTTATTTTAGAGAGCTCATCGATAAACTTAGATTTAAATTGAGAGGTAGAAATATCATGAATACTCCGTTGAATTTTGCGGTTCAAAACTGCTAAACCTGCCCTTTGAGTACCTAAATGGGAATGATAATCAGTGCCATAAAAAAGTGTTTCTGTACAGTTACCCTTACTGATAACTCCAAAAAGTCCACTCATAACCTAATTTTACCATCTTTACTCTGTCTGTGATATACTCAAAGAAAGGTTTTTATATGAGTACTCCAGAAAGATTTCCAAAAACAACTCCTGCTACCGTTGAAGAAATTCCTCTGGAAGAATTGGATCCTAGAGAATTTATTCTGGAAAAAATAGCAGAAATTAGAAACAAAGTTGGGGATGAAAAAGCAATTAATGCTCTCTCCGGCGGAGTAGATTCGTCTACGGTCACTGCTTTAGGTCATCGAGCTCTGGGAAAAAAATTAATAACGTGTTTCATTGATAATGGTCTAATGAGAAAAAATGAACCGCAATGGGTGCTTGATTCCTTTAAAAAGTTGGGAATTGAGGTTATTCTTGTTAATGCTCAAGAAGAATTTTTTGCCGCCTTAAAAGGAATTGCTGACCCCGAAGAAAAACGAGAGGCAATCACCCAAACATTTTATAAAAAGGTGTTCGGGCGCTTGGTTGGGGAAAGTGGTGTCCACCATCTTTTGCAAGGAACAAATTACACCGATATTGAGGAAACCGTGGCGGGCGTAAAAAGACAACATAATGTTCTTGCACAACTGGGAATTAACACTGAAGAACAATTTGGCTATAGAGTAATCGAGCCTTTAGCCCAATTAAGAAAACCGGCAGTCAGGGAAGTCGCCAAGGCTTTAGGTTTACCAGAAGCAATCTATAACAGACCGCCTTTCCCGGGACCGGCTCTAGCCACCAGAATTATCGGGGAAGTAAAGCCGGAAAGAGTCGGCATTATCAGGAAAGCCACCGAAATTATTGAAGAAGAGTTAACTGGCATTGAAGCCTTTCAGTCATTGGCTGTTTTACATCAAGATATGATCACGGGAGTTAGAAATGGAATAAGAGACTTTGGTTTTCAAATAGAAATTAGAAGTTGGATTAGTGAAGATGGAAAATCCGGTACGCCCGCAGAAATTCCTTATGTAATGTTAATTAGGTTATCAAACAGAATCACAAATGAAGTACCGGGTGTTGTTAGCGTCACCTACAATATAACCCCAAAACCACCTTCAACTATCGAAGCGATCTAAGTTAAAACATCTTTTCTTATTAATCAATTCGTCCAAAACTTGCCAACGTCTTTTCTTTTCTTTATACGGGATATCGTCAGTCAATTTATATGCCGCGGTTTGCAGACGAGGCGAGTACATTGAAACATAGGCTTTTACAAAACCAACTTTTTGACATAAATCCACTGTATGCCGAAATTGTATTTTGGTTTCACCAGGGAAACCAACAATAATATCGGTGCTAATTTTAATATCGGGAATCCTATCTCTTATTTTCTTTACTAATTCAATATATTGTAGTGGTGTATATTTTCTGTTCATTTTACGTAAAATTTCTTTATCCCCTGATTGAACCGGCAAGTGTAAATAACGGCTCATTTTAGGTAGGGCCATCGCCTCAATAATATCATCAGTTAAATCCCAGGGATTTGAGGACAAAAAGGCAATTTTCTTCAACCCTTCAATTTCATTTAATCTTGTCAACAATGCAGTGAATGGTGTCTTGATTTTTGACTTGGAACCGTAGCTGTTGACATTCTGTCCTAAAAGCAAAACCTTACGATAACCATTCTTTACCAAATCCTTTACTTCATTAATTATTTCCTCCACAGGCCGCGATTGTTCCCGCCCGCGAGCATAGGGAACCACACAATAGGTACAAAAATTATTACAACCCTCCATAATCGGTACCAGAGCATATCCCATATATTCTGTTACTGAGTTAGTAATTCTACTTCGACGCCGTGAAGCCCCAAAATGAGCCTTTATAAAATCGAGCCAATCGGGAGTTTTTACAAAATAATCAACCTTAGGTAATCGTTTTTTTAAATACGGCAGACCATGATACAACATGCAACCGGTCAAAATAATCCGCAAATTCGTTAATTCGTTAATTCGCAATTTCTCAAGGTTATTTACCAATCCATACACCCTATTTTCTGCCGATTGGCGCACGGCACAAGAGTTAATAATCACCCAATCAGCACTCCTGACATCGTCAACTGAATTCAAGCCTACTTCTCTTAAGAGATTAGCAAGCCTCTCCGAGTCAGCTAAATTAGCCTGACAACCATATGTTTTAATAAAAAAAGCTTCCTTCTTATTCATAAAAATATTAACATCAACTCTGTGTATACCATCTTATTCTGAAAGAATATTGTCATCCTGAACTTGATTCAGGATCTTCTTAAGATGATTCTGACTTTCGTCAGAATGACGGCCAAGTATGTATACCATCATCCTGAATTTAGTTCGGGATCTATCTTTAATAACTTTAATAACAAGGCCTTTCGTTATTAACTTAAAAAGTTTTTCAGCAACTCACTTTAAACTCTACCACTTCATTACCTTGTAGTAGGTAATCTTTCCCCTTAAAACAAGTTTTACCTAAAGACCGACACTTAGCCCAACCGCCAAATTGAACAAAAGTATTATAATCTACCACCTCTGCCTTAATGAATCCTTTTTCAAAATCAGTATGGATAACTGCGGCCGCTTGAGGCGCCTTGGTTTCTTTTTCCACTGTCCAAGCCCGCGCTTCTTTCTCGCCAGCAGTATAAAAGCTCACCAAGCCTAACTTTTCGTAAGCTTTTCTTATCAAAAGGACTAAACCAGACTCTTTCACCCCCCAGCTCTTAAGATATTCTCTCCTCTCGTTCTCCTCTAACTCCGCCAATTCTTCCTCCATCTTGGCAGAGATAGGAATAACATCCCAATCGGAAAAATCAGTTCTAATTTTATCCAAATTCTCAAAATCCTCCTCGCCAATATTAAAAACCACTAAATATGGCTTCATTGTTAATAAGGAAAAAGATTGTAAAACTGTTCTTTCGTTATCATTCCATTCCTCACTAACGGGCATTTTACCTTGATCTAATATTTTCTTTGTTTTTTCGGCGGTTTGATGGCGTAAAACTTCTTTCTTATCATCGGGATGAACTTTTTCTCCCAAAATTCTCTCTATTGTTTCCAAATCTTTAAGCATTAATTCTGTTTTTAGGATTTCTAAATCGCTTCGCGGATTAATTGATCCCGCCTTTTCGACATTAGAATCAGCAAAGGAACGTAAGACATAACAGATAATTGAACATTCCCGAATATGGGCTAAAAATTTATTGCCCAAACCCTCACCCTTGGCCGCTCCTTTTACCAAACCGGCGATATCCACAAACTTAACCACCGCCGGTACAATCTGCTTACTTTTTTCAATTCTTGCCAAAACCGACAGTCTTTCGTCGGGAACCTCAACCACACCGGTATTCGGTTCAATGGTGCAAAAAGGATAATTTTCTGCCCTGGCAATTTGCCGACCCAAAAGGGCGTTAAAGAGAGTGGACTTACCAGCGTTGGGAAGCCCCACAATACCAACTGAAAGATTTGACATTTGTTACAATTTTAGCACAAAAGGTTAAGGCATGTTATACTATAAGCTAATATGATGGAAAGAGAAACAAATCCACTCCCGGAAAGTGTGGTTCAAGAACAAGTAAACTCTTCCTTGACAAAAGAAGAAACTCCTTTGGTACCACGAGTTTTACCCCAAACCCAAGCTTTCCTTAATGATGTAATAAACACTGAAGCTTATCAAGAACTTGATGAAAGAACAAGAGAGCTCATCAGTATTTATTTTGGAACCGATACCACCCTTGAAAAACTTATGGGAATTGCCAGAGTAAGCTCAAGAGAAAGGGTCAGACAAATTATCATCGCGGGAATGAAAAAGCTGTGGCAAGATTTACCTCCAAGTCTTAAAGAACAACACCAAAAGGAAAGGGTTATCCAATTAAAGAAAAGTGAGGCTCGTAAGGGGAAAAAACATACTCCTGAAACTCGGGCAAAAATGAGTGAGGCTCATAAGGGAAGGTTATCACCCATGAAAGGCCGCAGGCATACTCCTGAAACTAGGGCAAAAATAAGTGAGGCTCATAAGGGAAAAAAACATACTCCTGAAACTAGGGCAAAAATAAGTGAGGCTCTTAAGGGAAGGTTATCACCCATGAAAGGCCGCAGGCATACTCCTGAAACTCGGGCAAAAATGAGTGAGGCTCATAAGACCCAGTGGGCAAAGCGAAAGAAAAACAAAGGGTGATTAATTTATCAATTCTGGCAAACCCCGCTCCAAAGCCCCTTGCCCTCTTCTCTAGCTTTTCTTTCTGCTTCCAAAAATTGTTCCTGGTATTTGACATCAGGTGGAAAGGTGACAGCCTGGGCAAAACCTTCCCGAACCAAATACTCATTAACAAAAATTCCCTCCGCCCAAACATAGCGCAATATTCTCCCATATTGATCTTTTTCCGAAACATCTTTTTCTACTTCTATTTCTTTCCCCTCAACCAGCTTTTTATTTTCCAAAGAAGCTTCTTGGCCATAACATTGGACCGGCTTACCCTGATGAACTGTTTCCGGTGCATCAATGCCGATATAACGCAAAGTTTCCCCATTTTCCAATTGAATCGTATCTCCGTCAATCACACTAACTACCCTTACCTTTTCCCTGTCTGTCTGAGTTGGAATAGGGCTGGTTAACTCTTCTTTAATGGGCGTGGGCTGAAGATTAATTTCTTTTGGAGCAATTTCAATAAAAAAAGAATCTCCCCAAAGCGCCACCAAAAAAGACCCCAAAATCAAAATTATTATCCCAATTACCAAAGGGAAAGTAATTTTTATTTTCCCTTTAGGGTTTATTTTTTTACTCTTACTTATCTTTGGCATCAATTAAGAGGCAAGAAGAAAAAATCAGAATTAATCCACCTTATTTTATTTGCTTAAAGGCAGTCTTAATAGCCTCATCTTCATAAAATGGTTCCTTAGTTTCAGGAATTCTGTAGCTATGGTCGGCACCCTCTACTGACAAATAGGTAACACACTTAGAAGTAGCACCATGCATATCTTTCTTTACTGCCTCAACATCTCCAAATTTATCTTCACTCCCCTGGACAATGATAATCTTTCCGGAGAAATCCTTTATATCAATATAGCCAATATCATAACCAAAAATTACCAGGCTAAACTTTCTTTTTTGTTCTGGGGAAAGTTTTTTAAGATATGCTCCAGCCACCACTCCTCCAAGAGATTTCCCAATCAGTATGATATTTCTATAATTATCTGACTGGCAATAATCTAAAACCACCCTTAAGGCTTCAATTTCTTCAATTAATTCCGGCCCCGAAGAATTTTCTTTCCCTCTTTCAAAAAAGGGAAAATTAAAAGTCACCACGCTATCGCCTTTGCTCCAACAAACTTCAATTATTTTGTTAATAAAACCAGAATCCATCCCTTGGGAAATCCCAGGCAAAATTACCTCCAGATTCTCCGCCTTATGGTTATAAAAATATTTAAAATTCGGTATCACTTTTTGATTTTAAATAATATCATAGGTGAAATTTATCATTAAATCAATATCTTGTTGCTTTGATCCCCAAAAAGCTAAGGCTCCCTTTAAACCCAACTTTCCGGTAATATTTGGTAGCATCTGGAAAAATTAGGAAATATCTGGTAAGATGAATAGCGGTACAGTAATATAGAGATATAGTAATATAGATAAGAGATATTATCCCGCCAGAGCGGGATGAAATAAAGAAATATGTTCGCTACGCTCACGAAATAAATAGAAATATAAAGAGATATTTTAAAATTTAAAGTCCAAAGTTAAAAGTCAAAAGTTAAAGACATTGTTAAATTGTTGAATTGTTAACCGTCATCCTGATGAAAATCAGGATCATCTTAGAAAGATCCTGAATCCCCAGTCATCCGACGGGGCAGGCAAGTTCAGGATGACGATGAGAAGGGGATTCTGGACAAGCCAGAATGACGATATTTATAGCCAAAATGACGTTAGGACTCGTTATTTGAGAGCCACTCTAATAGAAATTGAAAATTCAATGAAAATTGAAAATTGTTCCCTGTCATTCCCGACCCGACTAGCCTCGCCGGCTAGGCGGGAATGACGGCTTTAACAAGGCAACGAGGTAAAAAAACTTTAAACTTCTATCTAAAACGCTAAATATCTATAAAGCTAAACTGCTATTTAAAATGCTTATTCCTCCCAAATATTCCTTAACCAGTAAAATTACCCAGCTACTTCAGTCTATTGAAGGCAGTAAAGAGGTCATCAATGCCATTAACATCCCTCCGGAGATTGAAATTAACATCAGGAGAAAATCAATTTTAAAAAGTTCTCTTTTCTCCGCCAGAATTGAGGGTAACCCCCTCACTTTAGAAGAACTCCAACGGCTTCCTTCTAAAGACCAACGGAAAAAGGAGGTTTTTAATGTTTTGCAAGCGCTTAATTGGGTCCACGAACGAGGTTCAAGAGATTTAAGCGTTAAAAATATCCTCAATTTACACCAAATGGTGATGAAAAGCTTAATTGATCAAAGCGCTTTAGGAAAATTTAGGACCGAAGTAAGCGCCATTTTTAATACCGGTGGTATTGCTGTTTATCTTCCCCCTTCACCCAAGCAAATCCTTTCTTTAACTACTCGCTTGCTTAAATTTATCAACTCTGAAAAAGAGCCGTTAGCGCCCATCCGCGCCTGCCTGGCCCATTATTCTTTTGAAAAAATTCATCCCTTCTTAGACGGCAATGGCCGCGTCGGCAGACTAATTCTTCAGGAAGTTTTGGAAAAAAGCGGCTATGGAATGAGAGGTTTATTGGCAATTGAAGAATACCTTGACCAGCATCGAACCAAATATTACCGCGCCTTAGAAGAACCGGAAAAAGATGTTACCGCCTACTTAGAATTTATGATCGAAGGCGTTGCCCAAACTGCCAATGAAGCAAAACAAGAGGTAGCTAAAAAACAAAAAGAAAAAACTGAAGACTTTCTCCTTCCTCGGAGGGCGGAAATTTTAAATATCATCCGTGACCATCAAATGGTGAATTTTGATACCATCAGAAGAAGATTTTTGGCAATCAACGAAAGAACTCTAAGATATGACCTTAAGAAATTAGCTGATTTAGGCTTAATTAAAAAGCTCGGCGCCACCAAGGGAGTTTATTACCAAGCCGTAAAAAACTAATCTTACCTCTCTAAGGTAAAATACCCTTACACCTTAGAGAGGTAAGACATTTTTACTTGACCGCTCTTTTTAATCCTTTTCCAGGGCTAAAACGTGCCGCTCGATGAGCAGAAACTTTAACTCTCTCACCGCTTCCGGGAACAACCACTTCTTTTTCTTTGACCATTGTGGTGCGAAAAGTGCCAAATCCAGAAACAACTACTTTCTCGCCTCGTGATAACGCCTTCTTAACTTCATCTAAAAAAAGATCAATTACTTCACGAGTTCCTTTTTTAGTGATATGAGCTTTTTTGGCAATTTCTTCAATAATTTGCTTTTTAATCATTATTTCCACCTCCTTTCATTTAATTTAAAACAGAATTAGGATAAATCATCAATCTCTTTTTGTCAAACAGAATATTATATAAAATCAACTTTCTGCCTTTTCTTCAATCGGTGCCGTTACTTCACCACGAATTTCTCGAATGACCGTTATTTTAATTTGTCCCACCCATTTGGCTTCCTTATTTAGTTTTTGGGCAATCTGATAGGCTAAAACTTTTGTCTGGCTGTCAGAAACTTCTTCTGGTTGAACAATCACCCGAACCTCACGACCGGCCTGATAAGCGGCGACATCGATTACACCAGGAAAAGATTTAGCAATATCTTCAATACTGGTCATACGCTTTAAATAATCCTCATGGGGTTCATAGCGCGCTCCGGGGCGACTGCCAGAAATAGCATCGGCAATCCAAACAATAGTTGATTCTACCGACGAAAAAGGCCTGTCTTCATGGTGTTCGGCAACACAATTAATTACTACCTCCGGCAAATTATATTTCTTTAATAGCTCTACTCCCAATTGAACATGAGAACCTTCTTTATCGGTAACCACTTTACCAATATCATGTAAGAGGCAACCTAAGCGGACGGTGCTAACGTCAGCTTTGAGTTCTTGAGCAATCGCCACTCCTATTTTTGTCTCTTCAAGAGTATGAATAATCATATTTTGGCCAAAAGAAAAACGAAATTTAAAACGGCCTAATATTTGCACTAAATCACTGGGGAGACTATAAACATCCACTTTTTGGCAAAGCTGTTTCCCTTCTTCCAAAATAATCTGTTTAACTTCTTTTCCCGCCTCAAAAACCACTTCCTCAATCCGAGAAGGCTGAATACGACCATCACGAATTAACTTATCCATCGCTCTTTTGGCTATTTCTCGTCTTATTGGGTCAAAAGAAGAAAGACGAATTTCCCCTTCTTCTTCTAAATCAACTTCAACACCAGTGGCCCGCTCAAAAGTGCGAATATTACGCCCCTTGCGACCGATAATCTTTCCCTTAACATCTTCGCTGGAAACTCTAATTGAAGAAACCGTATATTCCGCCACGACATCGGTCACTCCATGACGCATTGCTTCCACTAATATCTCCCGCGCTTTTTCTTCGGCGGTAATTTTAATTTCCTCCTCTGCTTGAGCAATTCTCTTGGCAACTTCTTCAGTTAAACTTTTCTCTACCTGGTCTAATATAATCTTTTTTGCCTCATCATAAGTTAGGGCGGCAACTCCGGCAATCTTTTCCTCCCAAATCCTTTTTTGTTCTTCAAGATTCTGTTTTACCTTTTCTATCCTTTTTTCCTCCCTACCTAAGAATTTCTCCCTTTCTTCCAAGGCCCCTTCTTTCTTTTCTATTTCCCTCTCCTGCCGAGCCAATAAGATCACATTTTGCCGATTATCAGATTTTAAAAATACCATAATTTAAAAAATAGACCGCCAAAAGAAGCCCTTTTTATAAAAGCAAGATCTGAAGATTGGTTATTAAGGCAAACTTTTCAACCATACTTCTTTTGGCTAATAAAATATTAACTATTAATGCTCTTATTTTATCCGTTTATAGAGCTGTCGTCAACTATTTCCTTTATTGCCTCCCAGGAAAAACCACGACGGGCCAAATAATCGCTCAACTTGCGGCGCCGTTCCCGCCAAGGCAATTTCTGCCAAGTTACTATTTTCTTTTTAACCGCCTTTTTAGCTAAAACAGTTTCATCAACCAATTCATCTAAAACCTGATCAATAACTTCCTGCTCAACCCCTTTCTGCCATAATTCCATCATCAAGGCGCGCTTTCCCCGCGGTCGAAAAATTGATCTTTGCTCTACCCACCAACGAGTAAATTCCAGATCATCTATATATCCTAATTTCTCAAGCTTATTTATCACCTTTCCGGCAACTTTTCTATCTACCTCTTTCTTCTTTAAATAATCCCAAACCTCTCTCTCCGAACGCGGCCGATAGGACAAAAAATGATAAACGCGATCCAAGGACTTTCCCAATCTGTTTTTAAAAATCAGATTATTAATTTCCCGAGAAGACAATTCCCGCCCGACACTCAAATTTTCTTTGACTAAAATTTCGGCGGGTAAGCCAAAAACAAACTTGCCGTCTAAATAAATATTGAAACGGTTTTTCTTTTTTTTCTGAGGTTTAATAGCACTAATTTGAGGCACCTTAGAGTGAAAAAATCCTAAATTCAATCCGCCAGCTGGCGGACCAAATCACAAACAAATATAGAAATTAAGAAATTGAAACTAAAAGAGAAATTATTCGCCTTCGGCTCACTGAAATTTCAGCCCGCCTCGCCGTCTAGGCGGGAATGACAGGCTGGTAGCAATATAACAATGTAACAATGTAACAATATAACAATGTTCTTTTAGCCTTTAGTTTTGCGCTTTGAGCTTTGTTTTGCTTTTCCGCCAGAGGCAAACCCGCCTCAATGGGCTTCGCCCTTTTGGCGGGAAGTTTTGAGCTTCTTCTCTATCTCTTCCATTACCTTAGGGTTTTCCTCAAGAAACTTTTTCGCCGCTTCCCGACCTTGACCTAACATCTTTTCATTATATTTGAAAAAAGCGCCCGATTTATCAACAATTTCTTTCTCCACTCCCAAATCCAAAACATCGCCGGAACGAGAAATACCGCCAACATTCATAATGTCAAATTCCGCCTCTCTAAACGGAGGCGCTACTTTATTCTTCTTCACCTTAACTCGATGACGAGAGCCAATTACTTCATCACGAAACTTAATAACCCCAATTTTACGGATATCCAAACGAACCGAAGAATAAAATTTTAATGCCAAACCACCGGGCGTTGTCTCGGGATTACCAAACATTATGCCAATCTTGTGACGAATTTGATTGGTAAAAATAACCGCTGTTTTGGACTTGGAAATTGCCCCCGTTAATTTACGCAATGCCTGGGACATCAATCGAGCTTGAACTCCCATCATGGCATCACCCATTTCTCCCTCAATTTCTGCTCGCGGTACTAAAGCGGCTACGGAATCAACCACCACCGCATCCAAGCCCCCGGAACGAACCAAAGTTTCGACAATCTCCAAAGCTTGTTCACCGGTGTCCGGCTGGGAAATTAGCAAATTATCTAAATCCACTCCTATTTCTTGAGCCCAAGCAGGATCTAGGGCATGCTCGGCATCAACAAAAGCAACCATACCGCCTGCTTTTTGAGCCTCGGCAATAATATGAAGGCAAAGAGTTGTTTTCCCTGAAGCTTCAGGACCAAAAATCTCAATCACTCGTCCCCGAGGAACACCACCCACCCCCAAAGCTATATCCAAAGAAACCGAACCGGTAGGAATTACTTCAACATCCTGAACCCCTCCCTCTCTTCCCATTCTCATAATTGCTCCCTTGCCATATTGCTTTTCAATCTGTTCTATTGCTAACTTAACCGCCTCAAATTTAGGAGAGACTTTCTTTTTAGTCATCATAAACACTTTTATTGTGTCACAAATTTTGCTAAAATACAATCTGTAAATAAACGGGGCATGGTGTAATGGCTAACATGCGCGCATGGGGTGCGTGTGATTCTGGGTTCGAGTCCCAGTGCCCCGACCAAGTTAGACATTGCGAATTTTGCGGGCAGTTTGTTTGCTCCTTTTCCGCCTACGGCGGAAAGGAAAAAATTGGATATCCCGCATTTGCGGGATGAATTGCTTCGCAATTCCGAACCGCCACCTGCCGGAAACCCCTGCGGATTTTTCGGACGGCGGGACCGAAAGAAAAAGAATAAGTTGCCCTTGCCCCAGCCCACCCGTGCGCACAACGGGAAACTCCCTGTAATTATTAACTCCATATGCTAACTATAGTATGTAGAACTAAAATTAGCAAGTGGTTATACTATAGTTATCAATTATGAAAAGAGAAATCCTTATTAAATTTGGTAAGAAGGTTCGTGAAGAGCGGACAAAATTAGGTTTATCGCAAGAAGCACTCGCGAGTCATGCTGGCGTTCATCGTACCTATGTTGGAATGATTGAACGGGCAGAAAAGAATATCACATTGAAAAATATTGAAAAAATTGCTAGGGCTTTGAAAATACCCCTAGATAAGCTAATGAACTTA
>PEZH01000038.1 GCA_002774085.1 Candidatus Shapirobacteria bacterium CG09_land_8_20_14_0_10_38_17
CGCGCATTCATTGATACCGCTTCATCTCCGCCAGCTAGCGGATCGCTTTCTTAGAATAAAGAACAAAAACTACTAACCCGTCATTCTGGTAATCCGCCAGCTGGCGAGGCTGGCTGGGGATCCGCCAGCTGGCGGATTAATTTCCTTTTAGTTGCGCTTATCAATTTCTATATTTATTTAGGATTTAGAATTTAGTATTCATTCAAAACTTAGAACTTAAAAATTAGAACTTAGAAATTTCTTAATACTCTCTCCTCCCCTCTAATGCCCGTTGTAGCGTCATTTCATCAGCGTATTCCAAATCTGCTCCTACCGGCAATCCTTGCCCCATGCGGGTAATTTTAAATTTATTTTGGCGCTCTTCGTTCTCTTCCTCCAGTCTTTTCTTAATATACATCGCCGTTGCTTCTCCTTCCATCCCTGAACCGGTAGCCAAAATTATTTCTAAAATCTGTTCATTGCTCCTTACTCTATTAATCAACTCACCTATCTTAATCTCCTCGGGACTAACATTTTGTAATGGGTTGATGACGCCATGTAAAACATGATAAACCCCTCGATATTGATTAGTTCTCTCAATTGAAAGAATATCTAAAGGCTGTTCGACTACACAAATTACCCTCTTATCACGATTAGGATCAACACAAACAGAACAAGGGTCAGTTTCGGAAACATTGTGACAAATAGAGCACTCCACCGTATTTTTCTTCAAATTCCCAATCGCTTCCCCAAAATTATCTAAAAATGCTTGGGGAGTGTGGAGCAAATAAAAGGTTAACCTCGCCGCAGTTTTGGGCCCAATACCGGGAAGTTGTTCAAAAGAGTTAATCAATTTTTCTATCGCCTTAGGCAATCTCATATTCCCACCTTCCCCATTAATTTTTTAGCCGCTAATTGCTGCGCCTTTCCTAAGGCTCGGTTAATAGCTTCCATAACAACCAATGGCGATATATTTTCTTTTTCAAATAATAATTTCTTAATTCTTTGCTCACCGCTGACTACCACCCTTACTCCATTTTCTTCCACCTCTACTTCTTCATTGGCTAATTGCCGCTGGATTTCCTTAGCTTGCTTTTGCAATTGGCGTAAGTTTCCCAATTGCTTTAGAGAATTAAACATTCTTTTCACCTCCAAATATTGTTTTGGCCACGGCCATTAAATCCTGTTCTTCACTTACCTTCCGCTCCGGCTGTTTCTTGCTACTAATTTCACAAAATACCTTTATCGGCAAACCAAAAACATCACTAGCCGCCCGCTCAACAATACGGCGATTGACTTCTTTTTCTAAACATTCTTTGTGAAATTGATAATAAACCCCTAATTTTAAAACACTGCCTACTAGGCCGATTGGATAAGCTGCTTTCAAAAAAGCCTCAACAGAATGGTTTTGAGGCCGGACTCTATCCAAAACTTCCCGCCATTGTTTGTCATTCACTTTTTTATCTTTCCCCAAACCAATATCTCCATCTTTATTCTCTTCACTTATTGCGGCTACCTTTTTAATAGCAAATTTTTTTACTCTTTTCCCATTTTCCCCACCTTTCTTTCCCATTATCCTCCCTATAGCTACTTCTAACGATAAAATAGGCAGGGCCGCCATCTTCATTTCGACAACAGCATGAGAAAAAATTTGGATATAATCTAAAATTTCATTTTCTTTAAAGTCGCTCTCTTTACCATTAACTAAACCCCAAACTCCATGAAGATAAAAACGCAGCTCTTCTAATAAACACTTAGTATAATCCAAAATATCCACTCCTCCTTTTGCCACCCGCTCTGCCTCCGCAATTGCCTCCAACAAAGTTCCTTTTTCTAAGATCTTTACCAAAAATGTTGGGCTGTAAGCCTGTTGTCTTCCCACAATTTGATCAACATCTCTTTGGGTAATTTCTTTGTTCAAGAGGGAAAGCTCTTCCAAAACTTTCTGAGCGTCTCGAAAACTACCATCGGCAAAAAGAGCAATCTTTTCCAAAACTTTCTTATCCACTAACAACTTCTCTCCTCTGACTACTTTTTGTAAAGAACTAACCAATTCTTCTTCTGAAGCTTTCTTAAAATTAATTCGCGTGCAGCGAGAGACAATCGTTTCCGGTAGCTTTTCGGGATTAGTAGTACAAAGGATAAAAACTACTTTTGGGGGCGGTTCTTCTAAGGTTTTCAATAAAGCGTTAAAGGCTTCGGTGGTAAGCATATGAACCTCATCAATAATATAAACTTTATAACTACCTCTACTGGGAGACAATTTTATCTTTTCTTTCAAGTCACGAATATTATCAATGCCTCTATTAGAAGCGGCATCAATTTCTAAAATATCTAAAAAGTTCCCCTTATTAATAGCCGAACAGATAGAACAACTATTACAAGGCTCAAACCCCTTCTCTTTTGGATGAAGACAATTTAGGCTTTTAGCAATAATCCTTGCCGCTGAAGTCTTGCCAATTCCCTTTGGACCGGCAAGTAAAAATGCATGAGGAATTTTACCTGATTTAAAAATTCTTATCAGCGCCTCACGAGCTTCGCGGTTATCTAATTCGGCAAATCTCTGAGGGCGATATTTTAGATAGTAAGCCACCTTATAATTTAAATTTCAAATATCAAATTCCAAGTATCCAAATAATTAAGAATAAAAGACTAAAAGAATAAAGGATTAATCTAAATTAATTTTCAATCTTTAATAATTAACCTGCCGATTCTGAATTAAATTCAGAATGACACTAAGGGAATCGTCATCCTGACCCCGCCATTAGCGGGGGAAGGATCCCGTTCGGGAATGAGGTTGCCTTTTCCCACGGGATTCTTCTCCGCCAGCTGGCGGACGAATAACTAAACATAAAAAATCAAATTCTAAACAATTTTTAGTATTTAGGATTTATCGTTCTCTATTAAACAGCCTAAACCATGTTTCACTAAATCCCATATCGCCTCATCAATTGTTTTTTGATAAGTCATTGCTTCTTCTTGAGCTTTTGGATAACAAATTACCACATCACCTAACAACAAAATCCCCTCGGCATTACGAGGTTCTTGTTGAGGAAAAGACAAAATATTGCTCACTTTATCCCAATTCCGAAATTGACGATTTAATTGCCTCATTTTCCTTTGACCAACAAAATTCAAACTTACCTCAACATCATCAAGGCCAATATCTTTAAAAAATCGTTCTATTTTTCGACGTAAAAGACGACGATCAAAACGATAAGTAGATCCCGATTTAATGCCAATAATCATGAAAAAAAATTCTAACAATCGGAAATTAATTCTTTTACCATCCGGGCTACTCGCTCTCCAGCCGCTTTCCCCTTAACCATGCCCATCACTCTGCCCATTATTCTGCCGAAATCAACAGCCCCCTTTGGCTTTTCTAAACTAACCGCCTCTCTTATTATTTGACACAATTCTTTATTAGACATTGCTGGCGGCAAAAGCTTTTCTAAAATAGCCATCTCCTCTTTCTCCTTAGCCACCAAATCATCGCGTTTTCCTTGCTCGAATAACCCAATTGCTTCCTTCCGTTTTTTAACCTCTCGACTAATTTCCTCGTTTATTTCATCTTCATCTAAATCCCTTTTGGTAGCAATCTCTCTGTTCTTAATTTGTGATAAAAGAAGGCGAAAAACGGAAACTTCCTTTTTCTCCCTCGCTAACATTGCTTTCTTTAATTGAGCCTCTAAAAATTGCCTATTCATTTTCTCCTCCCTCTTGCCAACTCTTCTTGGCGACGATGACGGCGAGCCGAAGGCTTTTCATAATATTGCCTTTCTTTTGCTTCAGAAACTACATCTTCACTGAAAGCCTTCCGCCGAAAAGCAGAAACCAGTTGATCATCCGATTCCCCCGGTTTTTTCCGAACAATAATAGTCATTATTTATTAAAACACCCCCTTTGATCACTTAAAACTAAAATCTAAATTAGAAAAGCAACAACTTTGTTTACCAAAATCCAACTAACTTATCCAGAATCCGCTGATCATAAATGATTCTGGAGTCCTCTGGACAAGCCAGAGTCCCCAGAATGACAAGTTAGTAACTCTTGTTCTTTATACATAATACAATATACAATATACATTTTTGAGCTTTGTCCGCCAGCTGGCGGATTGAACTTTTACTGTGTTTTTATTATAACATCACTAATCACCATTTCCCTATCCTTTTATTCTCTTAATATCATTTATAGTCACCAAAAGAATTGATAACAATAAAATCACCATCCCTACCCTATTAGCCCAAAGTTCAATTTTCTCTCTTTTTCTTTTCCCTAAAAATTTCTCCGACAAAACAAAAGCCACTCTTCCTCCATCTAAAGCAGGAAAAGGAATAACATTAAGAACAGCCAAATTAACCGATAAAATCCCCGCTAACTGAATTAACGCCCAACCCCCTGTTTTAGCTACTTCTCCGGTGATTTGATAAATACCCACTGGACCGGCGACATCCATTCCCATCGTCCCCCGGCCGGCCAAAACAGAAAATATCAGCCTTGCCAAAGAAGCTAATATTTCCTTAAGCCAATAAAAAGCCTCCAAAAAACCACTATATATCGCCTTAGGAATCATTTTATAAAAAGGATAAAATTTTACCTCTGTATCAGAGATAACTACTCCTAAGGGGCCTTCGTTCTGAGGATAACCAACACGAGGAGTAATCACTGCTAAAAGTTTTCCCTTCTCGCAATAAGAATAATTCTCCCCATCGTTACCCCCCGCAAGAATTTCTCTTTCTAAAAAAACGCCAGGTCGTTCCTCTTTTTCTTCCTGACAAGAACCTTCCCCTTCACGAATTACCTCCAATATTACCTGTTCCCCCAAAGATTTGTTAGTCAAATCAATAAAAGTTTTATTATCTCTTACTTCTTGGCCGTTAAATTTATCAACAATGTCTCCCCTATGAAGACCTGCCTCTTGACTCGGAGAACCTTCCAAAATCGCCTCTACTTTTATTCTATTTGCTTTCTCAGGAATCCCCAAAAATGAATAAACTAAACAAAAAGCTGATACTCCTAATAAAAGATTCATCAACACCCCCGATAAAAGAATTTTTATGCGCACTCTTTGGGATTTGTTGGAAAAAGCCCTTTCTTTATTGCGACCGACAACTTCTTCCTCGCCATAAAGACGAACAAATCCACCAAAGGGCAGAGCATTAATAGAATATATTGTCTCGCCAATCTTTTTCCCCCAAATTCTTGGCGGCAAACCAAAGCCGAACTCCTCCACTAAAATTCCCGCCCGGCGAGCAGCCAAAAAATGACCTCCTTCATGAACTAAAATTAACACAGAAAGAATAATTAAAAAAGCTAATGCTGTTACCATTTTAGAATAATTGAAATCCCTTAAGCCTAATAAAAAACCCACGACCTTACGGTCGAGGTTTTATGTTCCGCTTTGTGTCGCTCTTCGCGCGTTTATTGATATCGCTTCATCTCCAACCTGACGTTTAGAGCTTTCGCTTTCTTGGAATAAAGAACAAGAACTACTAACCCGTCATTCTGGTAATCCGCCAGCTGGCGGAGCATCCAGAATCGTCTAAGGATGGATTCTGGACCCTGTACCATTCGATACAGGGCTAGAGCAAGCCAGAATGACGATACTCTTAGCCGTCATTCCCGCCTAGCCGGCGAGGCTGGCCCGCCAGCGGGCGGATCGCTTTCTGGGAATAAACCCGGATTCTTCTTATCATCAAGAATCTTCTTTTAAACTTCAAGGCTAAAATCTTACCGAAAAAAATTGCCTAACTCTCGTATCATATATCCAGCCGAAGACTAATAGCCCTCGGATCTTCGCGAAGACAGATTAAACAGTCCCTAATTCTATTTCTTTATTTTTCCCCAAATTATCAATCTTCTCCATAAATTCATCGGTTAATTTCTGCAACATTTCTTCCCGAGAAAAGCTCTCATCCTCACCAAGTTCACCTTTTCCTCTTTGCTCACGAATATTGGCTCGCTCCTCGGCACGAATTTGACGAATCATAATCCGCGTTGCCTCTAACTTTCTACGCATCAACTTAATATACTCTTGACGTCGTTCCAAAGATAAAGGGGGCACTACTATCCTTATAAAACCACTACTTATCACCGGCGTTAAGCCAATATTGACTTTTTCAATCGCCTGGACAATTTTCACTATCACTCCTTGATCCCAAGGACGAACCAAAATAGTATTATGACCTTCAACTGTAACTGCGGCTAATTCTTTAACTCTTAACTTTCCTGCTCCCTCATAAGCCTCAACAGAGATATTTTCAACTAAAGCGGGAGCGACCTGTGAAGTTCTTATCGAGGAAAGATCTGTTTGCAAAATAACTAAAACACGCTTCATTTTTTCTTGTGCTTCCTCAAACATCTTATCTTAAGAACTATTAATTGCCATCCTAACAAATTTTCCTATTCTAATATTTTCCCCTGTCTTAGTAATTATTTGCTTAATTAAATCTCTAACTGCCAACTTACAATCCTTAATGTATTCTTGACCAAGCAATTCTTCTATAGAGGAAGGATCCATCGCTGCCACCTGCATAGTTAATTCATGGGCTAAGTTCTTAAAATCAACAGTCCGCGCCACAAAATCAGTCTCGCACAAAAGCACTACCATTGCCCCTACCCGACCGTTAGCATGAATATAAGAGGCAACCAATCCTTCTTCTGTCTTGCGATCAGCTTTTTTGGCAACAATCTTTTCTCCCTCCGCCCGAAGAACCTCAAAAGCTTGATTAAGATTCCCTTTAGTTTTCTCTAAAGCACGGCGGCAATCCATTACCCCTGCTCCTGATAGTAGGCGTAATTTTTTAACTGTTTCCAATGAGTATTTTACTTTAACCATTCTTATATTTTTATTTGATTTTGTCCGCCAAGCCGGCGGATCCCCAGAATGACAGGTTTAGCCTCGCAAGGTGACTCCTTGCGAGGCTAACCGGCGGATTACCAGAATGACGACTTTATTAGCAATGTGACAATGTAGCAATGTAACAATGTTTCTTTCTTTTTGTTTTTTACTTTTAATTTTTAACTTTTGACTTTTAACTATTTTTACAATGTTTCTTTACTTTTGAGCTTCTTTATTATCGCCCCTTATTACCTCAACGATCTTGCCAATAATATAACTAATACTCCCTTTAGCATCATCATTGGCAGGAATTATATAATCAACGCCTGAAGGGTTGCTGTTAGTATCGACAATAGCAACCACGGGGATCCCCATTTTTTCTGCCTCCAAAATGGCTGTCTTTTCCCGCTTCACATCCACGACAAAAAGAGCTTGGGGAATATCCGTCAAGCCATCAATTCCCCCGTATAATTCTTCTAATCGACTACACTCCCTCTTCAAAAGTGCTTGCTCGTATTTAGTTCTCCCTTTTCTCTCTCTACTAACCTCTCCTCTTAAATCAATTAATTTTTCTAAGTTTTTCTTTACTTCTGACCAATTAGTCAATAAACCACCTACCCAGTGTTTTCTAATATAAAACATACCGGTTCCTTTTACCTTTTTCTCAATTATCGGTGCCGCCTGCCTTTTAGTTCCTACAAAGATCACTTTCCCCCCTCCTTTAACCAAATCAGCTAAAAAATGAATAGCATTAATTAAGCATTGCCGAGTTTTAACCAAATCAAAAATATGAACCCCTTGTCGAGCCATATAAACATATTCCCGCATCTGGGGATGAATTTTAGAAACACTGTGCCCAAAATGACAACCCGCCTCAAGTAGTTCTTCCAAAGAAATATCAACGGACAATTTTTTACCTTGCGGTTTTATCGGCCCCTTTTTAATCATTTTTCTCCTTTAATCCACCATCCGGCTTAGAAGTTCAAGGAGTTAACGCCAGATGTGCGTAATATCTAACTGTTTTATTCTATCCTATCCTATTAGAAAAAACAAGAATATAAAAAAACCCTGACCTGACGGTCGGGGTTTTGTGTTCCGCTTTGTGTCGCGCTTCGCGCCTATTAATATTGCTTCATCCCCGCCAAGGCGGGTCCGCCAGCTGTTTGTTGAACTTTCAATTAATTAATCATCAATTTTAAGATTTAGCCTCGCAGGGTGACTCCTTGCGAGGCTATTTTGGGAATCCGCCAGCTCTACACCATAAACGGTACGGAACTATCAATTTTGGATAGGCTTTTCCTTAATTTTGGATAGGCTTTTCCTTAAAAGTATATTTTTCCACTAACATGCTATGAAGCATGTTTAACATCAATTTACTACGATACGACATAGTATCGTAGTAAATTAGTAAAGTCCCCAATACCAATAAAATTCAAATTAATAAACTTTTAAATTTA
>PEZH01000041.1:0-8918 GCA_002774085.1 Candidatus Shapirobacteria bacterium CG09_land_8_20_14_0_10_38_17
GGCCATGCCTACATGACTTTTTCAACTCGAAACTCTGAAGTACTTGGTGAACGGATGAGAATTACAAACACTGGTAACGTCGGCATCGGGACGGCGGGGCCGAATAGTAAGCTAGATGTGGATGGTGGATATCTCCAGGTTTATGATGTTGATAGTCAACCAGCATCAACCGACTGCGATGCAGCCGCCGAATATGGGCGAATGCGGGTAACTACAGGCACCAACAGAGGATTGGAGGTTTGTCTGGATGATGGTTGGTATCACATTAGACCAGGGGTTAATGACTTGGCAGAAAATTTCCCCACTAAAGATGAAACCTTAGAGGCTGGAGAAATTGTCGCCATTGATAAGCAATACTCGGTTTTTGTTAAAAAAGCAGGAAGAGAAGACACCCAGCTTGCGGTCGGCATTGTCTCCACTGACCCAGGTATGCTTCTTGGTCAAAACATTCAGGAACTTTATCCAAATGAACATTTTGTTCCTGTAGCTCTGGCCGGACGGGTGCCAAGCAAGGTTTCCACTATCAATGGTCTGATTGCAATTGGCGATCCGATTACTTCCTCAGAGATTCCAGGAGTGGGAATGAAGGCGACGAAAGGTGGGCCGATTGTTGGAAGGGCGCTTGAACCTTATGATAATCCAGATCCAAAGGCTGTTGGGAAAATCCTAGTTTTTGTAAATGTCAGTTGGTATGACCCGGATGTATTCCTTACCGATACGGGTAATTTCCAAATTATCACCGATTCGGGTGACTCGCAGAAGCCGTTAAAAGAAATAGGACAAATGGGACCAATAAGACTAATAAATGAAATAGGAGAAGAAGTAAAAAGGGTCGGCGCGTTTGCCGAAATTGCCACAGCCAAGATTAAGGCTGGATTGATAGAAACCACTTATTTAATTACCGATAACCTTGTTGCCAAAAATATCACCAGCGAAGAAAAGATTATTTCGCCAATAATAGAAACAGACCAGTTAAAAGTTAAAAGTGAAAAGTTAAAAGTTACCGATCAGAATAACCAGCCAATGGCAGAATTCAACACCAAAACCAAGAAAACTACTTTGTTCGGGGATTTGGAGGTGGCCGGGAAAACAACAACGGCAGAAATTAATGCTCAAAGGGGAAACTTTGGTGATTTGCTGGCCGAAAATGTTGGCATCGGCCAAACGCTTAGGGCCGAAACCGTCATTCTGGGGAGCGAAGCGACTCCAGAATCCAGGGATGATGCTGGACAAGCCAGCATGACGTTGGATGTAAGAGGTAACGCAAGTATCTCGGGCACCCTTTATGCCGACCGCATTATTGCCCGCGAGGGAGGGTTTGGGGAATTGCTGGCCAAAGATGTTAGTGTAGAAAGCATTAAGACAATTGTAAAGGAGGAGATCCTGAATCCCCGCACCACGCGGGATGCAGGGCTGGCGCAAGTTCAGGATGACGGGAATCAAAATGGAGGAGATGAGGGCGATAGGGGTGATATGGGAGAAGAAGGAGAGGAATTTGATTTAGAAGCGCTGTTGGCAGAAGTGGAAAAGTGGACGGGGACAAGCACGAAGAATGACCTTTCTTTAGAGTGTCCTTCAGAGGAGGGAAAGGAGGGTGAGGAGGGAAAGGAAAGAAAAGAGAACTTCTGCCTCGTGGATACCAACTTTGTTGTTTTAGGCGGTCACACCTCTTTAGGCAACACCTCTATCGCCGGCCAGTTATCTATCGGCAGTTTAATTATTGCCGATAATTCCCTTGACACTTTAGGCGATACCCTTTATATCCAAAAATTGGCGATGGCCGGACTGGATATTTTAAGCGGCAAAATTACCGTGGATGTTGACGGCAATGTCTTTATCGCCGCGCATCTTACCGCCGGCGGTGGGATAACCACCAGCGAAATTAAGCCAATGGGGGGGGGAGATTTGGCCATAAATCTGGAGAATAAGATCCTGAATCAAGTTCAGGATGACGGAGGAGGGGTTCAGGACCCTTCGGGAGATCAGGGTTCAGAGTTCAGGGTTCAGGAGGAAAGCACACAAGGAAAAACAGGGTTTGGAAAATTGTTGGTTAAGGGAATCGGGGGCGAAACCGTCGCCTCGGTTGACGCTTCGGGATCAGCTAAATTTAAAGAGATCGCCACTGACTTATTAAAAATTAACGCGGATAACGAGGCGACCCAATTGGGGGCAATCATTGCCAGCGCCGAGAATCTTGAGAAAATCGGCATTCAGGCGCCGGGTATCAAGACCAATGCCACCGCCGGGATGGCCACCCTGCCGGCGAGCGAAACAGAAATAATTATTTACAACGACAAAATAACCGACCAATCACTGGTTTATTTAACCCCCACCTCGGATACCGGAAACAAGATTTTGTATGTTAAGGCGAAGGTGGGGAAAAAGATCCTGAATCAAGTTCAGGATGACGGGAGTGGGACAGTTCAGGATGACGGGAGTGGGACAGTTCAGGATGACGGGAGTGGGACAGTTCAGGATGACGGGAGTGGGACAGTTCAGGATGACGGCAACATAATCGAAAAAGAAAGCTACTTTGTGGTGGGGATGAATGGAACACTGACCGTGCCGGTGGAGTTTAATTGGTGGATCATAAATTAAAATTTCTAATTTCTAATTACTATTCAAATCCTAATGACTAATGATCAACATAAATAAAACAGAAGAAAAGCCATTCGCCAACCGAAAACGAATTAGATTAAAAGAATACGACTATTCCCTACCAGGATATTATTTTGTTACCATCTGCACCCAAAACCGCCAATATTTATTCGGAAATATTGTTAATGAGAAAATGGCATTAAACGAAATGGGAAAAATAATCAACCAATATTGGCAGAAATTACCAGAAAAATTTAATAATGTTTTATTGGACGAATATATTATTATGCCCAATCATTTACACGGCATCATCCACATCGTAGGGGCGGGGTTTTCCCGCCCGACAGAAACGGGGTTTTCCCGCCCGACAGAAACGAGGTTTTCCCGCCCGAAAATATCATTGGAACAAATTATCGCCTGGTTTAAATATCAATCAACCAAACGAATAAACCATGTTTCCAATTGGTCGGGAAAATTCATTAATAACGGGCGCGAAGACCGCGCCCCTACAAATAAAAAACAGATATTTAAAAAAAATTGGCAGAGAAATTATTATGAACACATTATTAGGGATGAAGAGGAATTAAATAAAATTAGAGAATACATCGTCCTTAACCCACATAAATGGCCCGAAGATAAAAATAATTTGAGGAAAAAATAACATTATTGCCCCCCCGGCGTGGTTTCTAATGTTTGAGTCGGTTGAGATACTGGCGTTATTTCTTCTTCCAAACCTACCGAGGTATCCGGGGCGGCTTCTTCCAGCGGCAACTCTATGGGACTAACTTGAGGTGTGGGTAATAGTTGAGGTTCCTGCAATTGTCCGCCTGTTCCCTCTTCAACCACCGCCGGCTCTTCCTCCTTTGGCAATTTTGCCTCAAGCTCCTCAAGCTCTTGCTTTGCCTTTTCAAAATCGGCTGAATCCGGCTCCACCAAGGAAAGCACTGTTTTCATCTCCACAACCGCCTTCTCCCACTTTTCCTGAGCTTTATAAGCGGCCGCCAAATTATAATGGGCATTAACATGGTCTGGCTTTAAATCAACCGCAATTTCAAATTGGCGCTGGGCAGAATCATAATCGCTCTGGCCATAAAACATCCCCCCTAAATCTACTCGCAAATTGGGATTAATCGGATCCAAAACCACCGCCTGCCTCAAGGCCTCAAGAGCCCACTGATCCGCTCCTTGGGCAACACCAATAATCTGCCGATAAACGCCAGCCAAACCTTGCCAATTACTACTTAAAAGCGGATTGATTGCCGTTGCCGCCTTTGCCTCCCTAATCGCCTGTTGAATTAAAATGGTTACCTGTTGTTTATCTTGATCGGAAAGATCGGGCTGTTGGGAAAGAGAATTGGCTAAAGCCAAATTAGTATTGGCATAGGCAAGATGATAAACATCAATGTTGGGATTCTTTTCCAAAGCTTTAATTTGCAGATTATAAGCATTACCACCCTCGCCGCGGTTAAAAGCCTCAAGCGAGCGGGCAAAAAGGGCATCGGCCCAAAGGGCGCGGCCATACCACCAGCCTAAAAGAATAAGGGGGGCAAGGAGGGTAAGGAGAGCTTGGGGGGAAGAAAAAGAACGGGAAGAAGCACCCTCTCCCCTATCCCTCGTCCCTAACAAAACAAAAAACAGAACCCACAAGCTGATATCAAAGGGAATAAAGAGAGCGAGAAAGAAAAGAGAAATCATTGTTACATTGTTACATTGCTGTATTGCTTTTGAATTGGAGAAGAAAGCTTTTAAAATAATCCAAACCAACGCTACCAAACCCAAAATCCCCACTTCGGTTAATAAATTTAAATACTCGCCAAATGAAGAATTAAAATAAAAATTCCAAGCCGGAGTATTGTTAATCGTCATCGGCCGGAAACGCTGGTAGGCAACTGGGAAATTCCCCGGTCCTATTCCCAAAAGAGCGGTTTTGGCAGTTTTAAAACCCTCAACCACCACCACCCAAGCCACAGTCGGGGAAATAAGCAAAGGCTTAGATTCAATCAAGGCTAAAATACCCAATATCTCTCCCAAAATAAGAATAATAAGAAAAGCTAAAATTGAGAGATTAGCGCCGATTGCCAGCTGATTGCCGCGGATATTTTTTATTAGTTTTGTTATCAAATAAACTATCGCCACTAAAATAAAGGCTAAGGTAGTCAAAATTGAACCGGTTGGCGTCCAAGTAGTTTGTTTAAGCGGCGACCAGGCAATCCATTTTGCCAGCAAGCCGGCATATTGAAAAATGGCAATAAGAGCCAAAAGCAAAGAAGAAACGATAAATGGTAGATAGTAGTTGGTAGTTGGTAGTTGGGCAATTAGAAGCGCTAATAGTGTCCCGGCAAATATAATCGCCGTCTTGCCGGTTAAGGCATTGACGCGCATTGCCGTTGTGGGCTGGAGAAGAGAAGAAACCACAAAAAGGACCGCCAAAAGAAAAGCCGGCCAAAACCAGCGGGGAATAATTAAATCCACTTTTTCCTTTTTGAAAAATTTCCCCCCAAAATAAATTAGCCAGCCAATTAAGGTGCCTCCTAAAAGCAGGACAGTTTTGGGAAGAACATAAGCATCAAAGAGAGAGGGAACAAAAAGTAGGGGTAAAGCAAAAATAATTAAAGCTAACCAAAATTTAAGAAAGATCATTAGAATGTAGAGGTGGGGTTTTCTCACCCGATTATTAGCGGCAGGACGAGCAGATTCTTTCATTTCCCCCATATTTTAGATAATATAACATTCTCTTCTTTCTGTCAATGAGATAAAAATCCAAAACCCAAAACTCAAAATCCAAATAAATTTTCAAAATTCAAATTTAATAAAAAACATAAAATTAAAAAAATTTTGGACCATTCACGATAGAGCCAAAAATTTTAGTCAACTCGAGAGCTTCTTGAGCTAATTGTTTCTGTTCCTTTTGAATCTCAATGTCTTTTGTTTCTATTAATCTTAGCCAAAGCCTACTCTCTTTAGCCTCTTTGCGACAAATCTTGGCTCGATGAAGGAAATCCTTTTTGCTCAACGACTCATTAGCCTCAATATAATTAGCTGCCACTGACCCAGAAGCCCTTAATAATTGCCTAACATCGTCGCTAAATTGAACAACTTTAGGCAGTTTTTTAACTAAATTTCTTACTCCCCTGGCAAAATCGAAAGTTCTTTCTTCTAAATCATACTGTTTTAAGCTTTTGGTTTTAACCATTTGGATTTTATTTGAGTTTTGTGCTTTGAATTTTGAGTTTATTGCTGTAAGTAGCTTAGCGGATTGACATTACCCTTAGGAGCACGGATTTCGAAGTGAAGATGGATACCGGTAGAACGGCCGGTGGAACCCATTTGGCCAATTACCTGGCCTCGCAAAACCGATTGACCGGGAGAAACTGCCACCGACGATAAATGAGCATAAAGCGTTTTATAACCATCACCATGATCAACAATAATATGAATACCATAGGCCTGGGGCGCATTCCAGCCGGCACTTAAGACTATTCCTCCCCGCGAAGCAACCACCGCCGGCGCCGCCGAGTTGGCAATATCAATCGCCTTATGGTACCAAAAATAACCTTGAGAAATTTTACCCACCGTCGGCCAAATAAATTGATCCGTAGGCTGGGTTTGTCCTTGGTCGGAAATACTAACCGGCGCTTCCGCCAAATAGTCAGTTTTGGGAGCAGGCTTAGACCAAAGCTTCACTTTAGGCATCACCCCACTGGGAACAACCAATTCCTGCCCAACCGCTAAAGCAAAAGTTTCATCATCAATAAAGGTATTAAAGGGAAAATCAACAATCGCCTGAGGGTCAACACTATAAATCTTGGCAATTGAATAAACTGTTTCTCCTCGCCGCACTGAATGTAAAACTCCGGAGATTGGCAAAACCCGCAAGACCTGATCGGGCTTAATATCGTCAACAGATTTTAAATTATTAGCCCAGCGAATTGTATCTAAAGAAACTCCAAATTTCTGAGCAATAGAGGAAACTGTATCTCCTCCCACGACTTGATACTCGGCTATCCCTCCCCGTCCTTGTAGATTAGAGCTACTTTGTCCGGCAGAACCCAAAGCAGTAAAGCTGGCGTCAATTGTGCCTAAAATTTGACTCTCATTACCTCCAAATTCAATTTTCTCCCAAGAAACAAGCGGCGACAAGGCAATTACCAAAACCACTAAGATCCCCACCGAAAAATGGCTTATTGGCCTGGCGAACCGACCTCGTTGGCGATAAAGAAAATGAGCGCCTTCGGATTTAACATTTTCCAAAACACCAGCCAAGATAAAAAAACGCTTTTTTAAAAAAAGATACCAGGCGCGAAGATAGGCAGAAAAATCATCAAAAAACGACTTTATTGGCTCAAACATCGCCTGATTATATTAGCAGAAAGGGCGTGGTTGTTCAAATCTCTAATTCTGATAGGACAGATGGGGAAAAATAGGACGAATAAGACAGATAGGACAAATGGGACAGATAGGACGAATAAGAATGACGGAAAAAGAAAAAAACTACTTTCCTAATTGAGAAAGAAAGTCTTTGTTATTCTTTGTTTTTTTTAAGCGCTCCAAAATTATTTCTGTCTGTTCCTCGGCACCTAATAAATCAATCATTTTACGCATCACCGCAATTTTAGGATAAATTTTTTCACCAAATAATAATTCTTCTTTTCTAGTCCCCGACCGCTGAAGATTAATAGCGGGAAAAACGCGCCGATCAGCCAATTTTCTATCTAAATGAAGCTCCATATTGCCGGTTCCCTTAAATTCTTCGTAAATCAAATCATCCATCCTTGAACCAGTGTCCACTAAACAAGTGCCAATCATTGTCAAGCTTCCCCCTTTCTCAATATTGCGGGCGGCACCAAAAAGACTCTTGACTGGATATAACGCCGCCGGATCAAAGCCACCAGAAAGAGTTCGACCAGAGGTGGGAATGGCCAAATTGTAAGCCCGCGCCAATCGGGTGATAGAATCCACCAGCACAAATACATCTCTGCCCATTTCCACTAAACGTTTGGCTCGCTCCACCGCTATTTCAGCCGCCAATGTTTGACTATCTGGCGGCTCATCAAAATTGGAAGCCACCATTTCGCCTTTACCATCACTGACCTTCTCAAGGTGACGACCAATATCGGTTACTTCCTCGGGCCGTTCACCCACCAAAACAACCATTAAATGAACATCGGGATAATTTTTAGCCACCCCTTCAATGATATCTTTCATCAACCAAGTTTTTCCTGCCTTAGGAGGAGAAACAATCATCCCCCGTTGGCCATTACCAATTGGGGCAATTAAATCAATCACCCGCGTTGACAAAATCTCCTGCTTTGTTTCCATCTTAACCCAGCGATCAGGGAAAACAGGCAATAGCTCTTCAAAAACAGGCCGTTCTTTAATTTCATCTGCCGGCTGACCATTAACAGTCTCCACCCGCAATAAGCCAAAATAACGTTCATTTTCCTTGGGGGCTCTTACTTGCCCTCCTACCATATCACCCGGTCGGAGGCGAAAGCGGTAAATTTGTGACGAGGAAATATAAATATCATTGTCACCGGGAGTAAAATTGGGCCGTAAATGACCTTGTCCCTCCGGTGTTATATCCAAAACCCCTTCTTTAAAATCCGTGGGCAAATTGGCATCCGGGATGCGCAAATCGGAAAGATGGTTATTTTCAGCAGGAGTGGTGTCGGGCATAGATAGATAGTTAAAAGTCAAAAGTAAAAAAACAAAAAGAAAGAAACATTGTTACATTGCTACATTGTTACATTGCTAAAGTCGTCATTCTGAACTTGATTCAGAATCTTCTTAAGATGATCCTGATTTTCATCAGGATGACGATGAGAAGGGGATTCTGGACCCTGTACCATTTGATACAGGGCTAGAGCAAGCCAGAATGACGGGATAAGATAATTAAAAGTTATTCGCCTAAAGTCCCGCCAGCGCCGGGACATTATGGCGGACAAAGCTCAAAAACAAATTTTAAATTTATGGGACGAATAGGACAAATAAAACGAATAAAATATGGATAACCGACTCACTGACGAAGCGACATTATTAAATCATACTATTGCCGGTTTGTCAAATCAAGTCTGATGGGACGGATAGGATGAATGGGACAGATAGGACAAATATAGATTCCCGCTTTCGCGGGAATGACAGGGAAAAGACGATTCTGGACCCTGTACCATTCGATACAGGGCTAGAGCAAGCCAGGATGACGGGATAAGATAATTAAAAGTTAAAAGTCCAAAGTCAAAAGTAAAAAAACAAAAAGAAAGAAACATTGTTACATTGTTACATTGCTAAATTGTTACATTGTTACATTGCTAAATTGTTAC
>PEZH01000041.1:9032-10681 GCA_002774085.1 Candidatus Shapirobacteria bacterium CG09_land_8_20_14_0_10_38_17
CCAGCTGGCGGACAGGATGACGGGGAGTCGCGAGAATGACGGGGAATTGAGGGAATGACATTGGTGTGGTCTTTATTTACTCAAACTGCCTCCGGAAAAAAGAGCAAAATCAAAAAATGAAGGCGGCACCGGCCAACCCTGAAAAACAGTCACTTTACGCACCACATCACCTACGGTAGCCTCAGAGGTAATCAAGTTACCCTGTTGAGGCAGAGCTGTTCCCATTCCCTCCATCGCTACTGTCACCGTATCATTAGCGTTTCCATAAAAACGGATATTGATAAATTTAGTCCCGCTCGGCAAAGAAGAAATCGTTACCCCTTTATCAAGATCTAAACAACCGCCACTATTAGATAGATATTCCCTCTTTACCTTATCCCCTCCACTTTGATAATAAATAGCCGCTTCAATATTATTATTGGGACCGCTCCAGCAAAGTTTAACTTTATCTTTCGAATAGGTTATATCACTATTAGGAAAATCTTCTCCGTCCAATAAAAAATAATTTAACCAAAAAGTCGTTGCCTCACCCGAGTAAATTTCCCGATTAGCCAATTCCCCGACTGGCTCACTAACATTAATACTAATATTAGCCTCTTCTCCTCCCGGTGCTAAAGATAAATTCTCCTGCACCCCCTCACCAGCTTCGATCGCCCGCAGGGTCTCTTCAATCCCTGCCTCAGCCGCCTCAAAAGCCTTACTGGACGCTGATTCTTTTTCGGAAATGGAAATGTCGGTTATTGTCCGCGCCACCAAAGATAAACCGGCGGTTAAGGCCACTGCCAAAACTAAAAGAGTGATTAAAAGAGCCTGGCCAGAAGAAGAATACCGCCTATTCATTAACAATAGAATATAACAACAAGAGGTTAGGTGTCAAGAAGGGCTCGCCATCAAGATACAACAAATAGGACAGATGGGACGGATAGGACAGATTAAGAAAAATAGGACACATAGGACAGATTGAAGAAAAATAGAACAGATAAGACATATTAAGACATATAGGACAAATTAACAAGGCCGCTTTTACTTTTCCACAATACCTTAAAATTCCTCAAAAATCTACTTTTCAAAGCTAAAAGTATCAATAAATATTACTATCAGACTAACCATTTTGGCACCCTAAATTCCTATAGGCTTGACAGTCCTTGACAGTTATGCTAATCTTTAAAATAATGAAACAAAACTCTGTTAAAAAGAACAAAAAACTGGTCTCCCAAAAGTGGTTGCTTTTAATGAGAAGGCAATTAATAGAAACGCAAAGATTAGGAGGAAAGCTAATTATTCAGCGGAGCTAAATTCCGGATACATTAAAAAGAGCATCGCTATCGTCGATTCCACCGATTAGGAAAACTCGATTAGCAATGCTCTTTACGAAAGTTAGCAAATAGTTAATATCTGCTAAACTATAATCAAGATAACAAAAAAATTTTATAAAGTCAAGAGGAAAAAACAATAAATTTCTTTTCTCACGGGGGAGGTAGTGCGTAGGGCAGGCCACTACCTTCCTCTTGAGAAAAGAAAACGGGAACAAAATAAAAAACCCACGACCCTGTGGTCGGGGTTTTGTGTTCCGCTTTGTGTCGTGCTTCGCGCGTTTATTGATATTGTTACCTTGTTAAATTGCCATTCTTCCGTTAGCTGATAGACAA
>PEZH01000040.1 GCA_002774085.1 Candidatus Shapirobacteria bacterium CG09_land_8_20_14_0_10_38_17
TTGTTTACCCACCTACTGGTGAGCTTTAGGCGAATAACTTTGGAGTTCTTTTTATTATAGCCAATTTGACCCTTAATCGCAACAATGCTATGATAAATAAGAGTTTAAAGCATTTGTGAGGGGGTGAGAACAATATGGCCGATACCAAAATCGGTAAAATAACTCATTATTACGATAAAATCGGTGTTGCTGTTCTAAATGTTACCGACAATCCCCTGAAGACGGGAGAAACAATTAAAATCACCGACAAAAACGGTGAAGAAAAATTCACCCAAGAAGTTTCCTCAATGCAAGTAGAGCATCAACAAATTAAAGAAGCCAAAAAAGGTGATGATGTAGGATTAAAAACTGATCAAGAAGTCAAAGAAGGAGATGTGGTTTTCAAGGTTAAATAAGACATAGTCGTCACATTGGTATTAATATAAACTTTAAAAACTGGAATCAGTTAAGTATCTAACGTGGGAATAAATTAACAGGTGTCAATCTAATACACCTGGAAGGTGTATTCTTTTTATGGAGTTTAAAAAAGCTGATGATATTAAACAATCAGTGGTTAAAATCATCAGAAAGTTAAAACTATCTTACGTTAAAAAAGAAAATATTTTTTGTTATCGTAGTTTGAACTCTCACTCTAGAGCGATAGCGCGCATTTGGTCTTTGCCGCGGCTTTGGCAAGACGCTCTTGGTATCTTGCCATATTATATTATTGAGGTTTTATCAGAAAAATTTGATCATCTTAGCGAAGAGCAAAAAACTAAAGTTTTAATCCACGAATTACTTCATATCCCCAAAACATTTTCCGGCGCCCTTTTGCCCCATCGCACCGGTACTTTTAGACTTGACCAAAAAATTGTTGATAAAATGTATCAAGAATATGAAAGAAATATTAGAAATGTATGATATATAAATTATAGTGGGGAAGATAAGGAAAGAAATTAGAAAAGAGAAATTATAAGAAGGAAATGACCTTTTTGTTATTCCCATAATTCCTTGTCATTCCCGCGAAAGCGGGAATCTATAGGAATTTAAAAATATTTCTTTGTTTTCCCCTTTATACTTTATATGTTATACGCGATACATTTCTTAGTTTTGAACTTATTCTTATGTTAACCATCATCCACGGTGAAAATATTATCGCCAGTCGTAATTTCCTTTTTTCCTCCATTCAAAACGCTAAAAGTAAAAATCAAGAAATTATCAAATTCAACCCGCAAAATCTAACCCCGGAAGGACTAATTACTGCTTTTGAGGGGAGCCTCTTTGGCCAACAAAAATTAGTAGTGATTGAATCTTTAAACAACCTCCCCTCCTTACTTAAGAAACAAATTATAAGCTGTATAAACCAACATAAAGAAAGCAACGATATTATTATTTTTGAAGAAAAAACTGCCAAAAATAATTGGCTTAGCCAATTCCCTAATGTTATCAACCGTCTTTTTAAACCCAGTCCCATTATTTTTCACTTCTTGGACAGCTTAGGAATTCGGGAAAATAGAAAACAAAGCCTTCAGCTTCTCAACCAGCTCTTTAACCAAAAGGCAACAGGTTTAGTTTTTTATTTTTTAATTAAAAGGTTAGAAGATTTAATTTTAGTAAAAGAAGAAAAATTAACATCTTTAAGTGTTAAGGCACCATGGCAAAAACAAAAACTAATTCATCAAAGCCAAAATTTTACTAAACAACAACTAATTGATTTTCTCTCTCAATTGGCAGTTTTGGATTTCCAACAAAAAACAGGTCAACTTCCTTATTCTTTTGATTTCGGCCTTGAACTTTTGTTAGTAAAAATATAAACTAAGAATTAGATTGTTACATTGCTAAATTGTTAAATCGCACAGTAATCTTAGATTCGCACTAACAATATAACATAACAATTACGTTTGACGTTTGAATCGTTTGAAGCGCTTGGTGTTTAATATTTAATTACATTCCAAACGTTTCCTCTCTCAAACTTCAAGCAATTTTAATTTTTAACTATCTATGGCCGATCCTAACATTTTCTCTGCTTATGATTTACGCGGCGTAGTGCCTGGCCAATGGGACAAAAATGACGCTTATAATTTAGGCCGTGCCTTTGGCACTTTCTTTAAAAAAAGAGGGGCAAGCTCTGTTTTTTTAGGCCGCGATAACCGTCTCAGCTCTCCTTTAATGGCCGAACAAGTAAGCCGAGGCGCACAAAAAAGCGGCGTCAACGTAGTTAATTTAGGCGTCGTTATCACCCCGATGATCTATTTTTCCTGGCATCATTTTAAAGCTCCAGCCACAATAATGATCACCGCCAGCCATAATCCGCCGGAATATAATGGCATTAAATCAAGTCTTTTTCAAAGACCAGTTTTTGGAAAAGATCTTGAAGAAGTAAAAAAATTTTTTATGGAAAAAAATTTCTCTTCTGGCCGGGGCAGGGAAGAAAAAAGGGAAATTGCCTCTTCTTATATTAATTATCTTAAAAAAAACATTAAAATAAAAAAGAAGTTTAGAGTAGCTATTGACACCGGCAATGGCACCACTGGTCTTTTTACGGAAAAAATCTTTGAAAATGAAGATTGCCAAGTTACTTCGCTTTTTGCTAAATCCGATGGCTCTTTTCCCAATCACCAACCTTATCCTCAAAAAGCCGAACTTTATCAAGCCTTAATCCAAGAACTTAAAACAGGCGATTATGACATAGGATTAGCTTTTGACGGCGACGGCGACCGCTTAGGTGTTTATACTTCTAACGGCCAATTTATCGAAAACGATGTTTTAGCCGGCATTTTTTCCCGGGCGATTTGTGAAAAAAATCCCAAAGCCAAAATTGTCCTTAACATCTCCACCACCATCGGAGTTTTGGAGACCATTGAAAAACAAGGCGGCCAGGCAATTCTTTGGAAAACCGGCTATCCCAACATTTCCCAAAAAATGAAAAAAGTAGGCGCCTTGTTTGGCGGCGAAATTAGCGGTCATTTTTTCTTTGCCGACCGCTACCATGGCTTTGACGACGCCATTTACGCTACATTGAGGCTTTTAGAGTTAATCGAAGAAAAGGGAAGTTTGGAAAATTTAAGGCAAGGCTTCCCCGTTTATTACCAAATTCCTGAATTCCGCCTTAGCTTACCTCTAGATAAAAATAAATATGAATTAGTTGAAAAAATCAGCCAATCAATTAGAAAAAACTACCCGCAAACAAAGATTTTGACAATTGATGGCATCCGCTTTTCCTTTCCTAACGGCTGGGGGTTAATCCGCGCCTCCAACACTGAACCGCTTCTTTCCGGCCGCGCCGAGGGGAAAACCAAAAAAGAGCTTGATAAAATAAAAGAAATCATCAATAATGAATTAGAAAAGGTGGGAATAAAAGAAAAGATATAGAAAATATATTGTTATATTATTAAAGCTGTCATCCTGAGGTCCGTCAACCGACGGACGAAGGATCCCGTTTAAAAGCAAGGTTACCTCTTTCCCTACGGGATTCTTCTCCGCCAGAGGCGGACCCGCCTAAATGGGTTTCGCCCTTTTGGCGGAGAGCTTTGAGCTTATTTATATGTTCACCACTACTCCATATTCCCAAAAAATATCCAAGCCTTGGGGATACGAAATTATTTTTACTCCCTCAAACTTAGAAAGAGTGGGTAAGATATTATATGTTAAGAAAGGTTGCCGTTTAAGTCTGCAATATCACGACCAAAAAGAAGAAACCCTTTGCTTAGTTTCGGGAAAGGCAAAAATTTGGTTAGAAAATAGTCAAGGAAAAATTTTACATCTTCTAATGAAACCTAAAAGTGGTTATACTATTTTACTGGGGCAAAAGCACCGCATAGAGGCAATAGAAAATTCTTATCTTGTCGAAGCCTCCTCACCGGAGATTGGCCAAACATTTCGCATAGAAGACGACTATAAGAGAGGAACAGAGAAACTAAAATGAAGAAACATCAAGAGGTGTCAACGTAGTACACCTGGAAGGTGTATGCACTATGATAAATAAATCACCATACATTCTTTGGTTTGAAGATTTCGACAAAGATAATATCAACCAGGTTGGTGGCAAAGGAGCCAATTTAGGAGAAATGACTAAATTTGGTATCCCCGTGCCCCCAGGTTTTGTTGTTACCGCTCAAGCTTATTTTTACTTTCTTGAAGAAAATAATCTCCAGTCAAAAATTAAGCAAATCCTGACAATCGCCGATCATAAAAAACCGGAAAGCTATCAAGAAGCAGCGGAAAAAATTCAAAAATTAATCCTCCAATCGCCTATTCCCGGCGACTTAGCCCTTCAGATTATGAAAGCTTATCTTAAATTGAACAAGGGAATAGAAAATTCTTTTGTAGCCGTTCGCTCCTCAGCTACTGCCGAGGATTTACCCGAAGCTTCTTTCGCCGGCCAACAACGAACTTTTTTAAATATTAAAGGCGAGGCTAATGTGACTAATAAAGTCCGCGCCTGTTGGGCTTCTCTTTTTGAGGCAAGGGGAATTTTCTATCGCGAAGAGCATCATTTTGATCATATGAAGGTCGGTATCGCCATCCCTATACAAAAAATGATCCAGTCTAAGGTTTCCGGAGTAGCTTTCACCGCCGACCCTACCGGCCAGAAAAAAAATATTATTTTAATTGAGGCCGCTTGGGGGCTGGGAGATCTTATTGTTCAAGGAGAAGTCATTCCCGATCGCTACTTAGTTGATTTTAAGACAGGAAAAATTATCAGCCGGGAAATTAACCCTCAAAAAATTCACCTTGTTAAAAAAGGGAAAAAAACTAAAAAAACCCTTATCCCCCAATATTTAGTTAAGAAACCTAAATTAACTGATCGGGAAATTAAAAAATTAGCTAAATTATGCAAAAAAATCCATCAACATTACTTCTTTCCCCAAGATATTGAGTGGGCTAAAGAAAAAAATAAACTTTATATTGTTCAAACGAGGCCAATAACCACCCTAAATAAAAAATCAAAAAATAAACCTCAAACGTCAAACGTCCAACGTCCAACGTCTAGTGTCCAGCCTCTCTTAATTGGCACTCCCGCCAGTCCCGGCATCGGCGTCGGCCGAGCCCAAAAAATAAAATCCGCTAAAGAAATTAGGAAAATTAAAAAAGGCGATATTTTAGTAACCAAAATGACCTCTCCCGACTTTGTTCCGATAATGAAATTGGCGGCGGCAATTATCACCGATCAGGGAGGGCAAACTTCGCATGCTGCCATCGTTTCCCGAGAATTGGGTATTCCTTGTATTGTCGGCACCAAAACAGCCACCAAAAAAATTAAAAATAGGCAAATGCTTATGGTTGATGGCAACGACGGAAAAATTTTCCCTGCCTCCGAAAAAGATCATCAAATTTTCACCAATAGCTTATCGGCCATTTCTAAAAATAAGGCGTCAATCCCCAGGGCCACTAATATTAAGACCGCCACTAAACTATACGTAAACTTAGGCGAACCGGATTTAGCTCAAGAAATAGCCAAGCAAAACGTTGATGGTGTCGGTTTGTTGCGCGCCGAGTTTATGTTTGCCCAAATTGGCATCCACCCCCGCGCCTTAATCCAAAAAAGACAACAAAAGAAATTAGTTGACCAGTTAACTTGGGGGATCAAAGAATTCTGTCAGGCTTTCTATCCTCGGCCAGTTGTTTATCGCACCAATGATTTTAAAACTAATGAATATCGCCATCTTAAAGAAGGGGAAAAATTTGAGGCCGAAGAAGAAAACCCTCTTTTGGGATTTCGCGGCGCCAGTCGCTATCTCGTTGATGATGATATTTTAGAGCTTGAGGCTGAAGCCATCAAAAGGGTGCGCAATAAGAAGGGATTTAAAAACCTCTGGGTAATGCTTCCTTTTGTGCGCACCACCGAAGAATTGCGAGAAACAAAAAAGTTCCTAGCGAGCTACGGCCTGATGCGTAACCCCAGCTTCAAGCTCTGGCTGATGGTAGAAATTCCCTCTAATGTCATTCTCCTTGAAGACTTTATCAAAATCGGTATTGACGGTATTTCTGTGGGCACCAACGATTTGACAATGCTCATCTTGGGAGCTGATCGCGATAATCCTAAATTGGCCAATGTCTATAACGAAGAAAACCCCGCCGTTCTCTGGGCTTTGGAAAAAACTATCAAAACCTGCCAAAAAATGGGCATCACCTCTTCTATATGCGGCCAAGCACCATCAACAAAACCAAAATTAATTAAAAAATTAGTTAAATGGGGGATCACAAGTATATCCGTTAACCCCGATGCCATTGACAAAGCGCGAGAGTTTATTGCTGAAGCGGAAAAGGAAGTTATAAAAAAGAAGTAAGAAAAAATATAGGAGAGATTGTTACATTGCTAACCAGCTGGTGGACAGAATGACTGTTTATGCGATGATACTTTTAGTTGCTTTATTGTCATTCTGGTAAGCGACTCAGAGCAAAAGTGTGGAGGAGCGCATCCAGAATCTGTTTTTTGATGATTCTGGACAAGCCAGAATGACGGCTTGCCAACAATTCAACAATGTAGCAATGTAACAATGTCTTTAATTTTTAACTTTTAACTTTTGACTTTTAACTTTTAACTATCTTGTGTCTTAAATTATCTAACTTTTAACTTTTAATTTTTAACTTTTAACTATCTTAGTATGGCTAAAATAAAAGAAGTTCACTGCCGGGAAATTTTAGATTCCCGCGCCAATCCTACCATAGAGACAACAATCGTTTTAGATAGCAATATCTGGGCTACCGCCTCTACCCCCTCTGGAACATCCACTGGTGGCAATGAAGCAATAGAGCTAAGAGACAACGATGAACAGCGCTATTTAGGCAAGGGCGTCCTCAAGGCCGTCTTTAATGTTGAAAAAGTTATCGGACCGAAAATTATCGGCCTTGACCCCACCGATCAGGAAAAAATTGATCAAATAATGATCGATTTAGACGACACCACTAACAAAAACCGCTTAGGAGCAAACAGTATTCTTTCTTGCTCCATTGCTATCCTCAAAACAGCTGCCCAAAATCAACAGCGCCATCTCTTTGAATATGTCTGGGAATTATCGTCACGATTTAAACTACCTCTACCTCAAAAATATCATCTTCCCTCCCCAGTTTTAAACCTCATCAACGGCGGCAAACACGGCGCCGGCAACTTAGAATTCCAAGAATTCCATATCATTCCCATAGGAATTAAAGAGTTCAGCGAACAACTCCGAGCCGCCGTGGAAATTTACAAAAATGTCGAACAGGTCCTAATCCACAATAATGCCATTCACTCAATAGGAGATGAAGGCGGATTTGCCCCCAATCTCTTTACCAACATGGATGCCTTGGAAGTAGTCAGCCGCGGCATTAATCAAGCCGGCTATCTTTTAAATAAAGACATTTATTTAGGCTTAGATGTTGCCGCTGATTTCTTTTATAAAAATAGCAAATACTCTATACGCGACCGCACCACCCCCATGGATACTAAAACTTTTATTGAATTTTACCGCGAGGCACGCAATCAATATCCACTTTTGCTATTAGAAGATCCTTTACATGAAGAAGATTGGCAGGGCTGGGCTGAATTAACCAATATGTTTGCTGTTGATCACACGACATTAATAGGTGATGATTTACTTTGTACTAATATTGACCGAGTTAAAAAAGCCATCCGTGAAAAAAGCTGTGACGGAATTTTAATAAAACCCAACCAGGTGGGAACAATTACCGAGACTTTGAAAGTTATCAAGGTTGCCCAAGAGGCAAAGTGGAAAACAAATATCTCCCATCGCTCCGGAGAAACCAATGACTCTTTTATTGCTGATTTCGCTGTCGGCGTGGGCGCCGATTATGTCAAATTCGGTGCACCGGCACGGGGAGAAAGGGTAGCCAAATATAATCGACTTTTGGAAATTGAAGAAATAATAAAAAATGATTAATGACTAATATCTTAGTATTATGTATTATGTATAGTGTATGGGGTTATCATGTTCACTTTGTTCACACCAACCCCAGTATGGGGTTATCATGTTCACTTCGTTCACACCAACCCCAGTATAAGAATAAAAGATTAATCTAAATTAATTTACAATTTTTAA
>PEZH01000016.1 GCA_002774085.1 Candidatus Shapirobacteria bacterium CG09_land_8_20_14_0_10_38_17
TCATCGTCATCCTGATGAAAATCAGGATCATTCTTCAGAAGATTCTGAATCAAGTTCAGAATGACGGTTACATTCAATCTACAACAATGTAACAATGTAGCAATTTAACAATGTTTTTTTGCATTTTACATTATTTTCCATACTTTATACTTAATACAATATACAATTTTTAAATTTGGACTCTGGATTTTGAATTCATCAAATATTGTTGTCCTAATCCCATTAGCGAAAAAATAAACCAATAAAGAGTTACTCCCGAAGGAAGCGTCAAGCCAATAAAAATAGTCATTATCGGCATCATATAAACCATTTGCTTTTGCATCATCGTCGTCATATCATCAGATTTTTGAGAAGTTTTTTGAGCTTCTTTTTGAGCTACCTGTATTTGAGGTAAAGAAAGTTTAGTGGTCAAAAATTGAAAAACCGCCGCTAAAACTAAGAAAAAGCCAGGTATTTTGCCAATTAAGTCGGGCTTTGCCAAATCAAGATACCAAAAAGAAAGATTAATACCTTGGGCGGGAACTGAAATTCCCTGATATAAAAGAGCGATTAGGCTCTCTTGTGTTTGGGGATTAAGAACCTTAGTGAAAACCTGGAAAAGGGCAATTAAAATCACTATTTGAACAATATTGGGTAAACAGCCCATTAACGGATTAATACCCTCTTTTTTATAAAGTTCCATCTGCGCCTTGGCTAACTTTTCCTTATTTTTCCCGTATTTATTTTTTAGCTTTGCCAATGCCGGTGCTAATTCTTTCATTTTTTGACCGGAGCGCAAGGTAGGTAAAATTAAGGGGATCAAAAGTAGGCGCACCAAAACCGTCAAAACAATAATTGCCCAACCCAAAGAACCGAAAATATTGGTAAAAAAGACTAAAGCGTTGGCTAAAGGTTGAATAAAAAAAGATTGCCACATAAGACGATTAAAAGTTAAAAATAAAGAACATTGTTGAATTGTTATATTGTTAACCGTCATTCTGAACTTGATTCAGAATCTTCTTAAGATGATCCTGATTTTCATCAGGATGACGATGAGAAGGGGATTCTGGACCCTGTACCATTCGATACAGGGCTAGAGCAAGCCAGAATGACGATACGCCCTGTCATTCTGGTCCGCCCAGCTGGCCCCCTGTACCGTTATGGTGCAGGGCTGGCGGATTGAACTTTTAATTATCTTACCGGATCATATCCTCCCCCTCCCCAGGGGTGGCATCTTACAACCCGCTTTGCCGCCAACAAACTGCCCTGCAGTATACCATAAACTACCACTGCTTCATAAAAATACTGCGAACAAGAGGGCTGGAAGCGGCAATTCCTACCCAAAAGCGGAGAAAGAGTAGTCTGGTAAATCCTAATCAGGATTAGCATTATCTTCTTCATTTTTTAAAAGGCCAATTCTCAAAAAAACATCGGCAATTGTCTCTAAAATAACCTGTTTATTTTCCCCAATGGCCCGCTTCTTAACTAAAAATAAAACCAAATAACCTTCCTGTATCTCTTTGATTAAACTCCGAACTGATCCCGCCAAAATCCTTTTGGTGCGATTGCGTTCAATCGCTTTTTTGCTCACTTTCTTAGAAAGAACAAAAGCAAACTTAGAAAGCGTTAAGCCATCACCCTTAGGCTTAAAATAGAGTAAAGAAAAAAAGGGAGTTCCCAAAAGGCTCCCTTTATCTTTAACCTCCTCAATTTCTTTCTTTGTCAAACGTCTTTTTTTGGTAAACATCAAACTGTTAACTGCCGACGCCCCTTATTGCGCCGTCGCTTTAAGACCTTTCTTCCTTGTTTAGTTTTCATCCGCGCCCGAAAGCCGTGTTTTCTGGCGCGCTTTCTTTTTTTGGGCTGATAGGTACGTTTAGTAGCCATAAAACAGCCTTATTATAAAACAAACATCAAGGATATACAATGCTAAAGCCTTTCCTTATTAAGAGAATTTATAAAAATAAATATTCCTCCAAAGACAAATTTGGTTTTCTATCTAACTTATTAATATTTTTAACAAACTCTTTTCTTTTAAATTTATAATAGGCGGCAACGCCAATCATTGCCGCATTATCGGTGAGAAGTTTTTTAGAATAGGGGACAAGAACAGAAACTTGGTACTGACGAGCCACCTGCTTTATTTGCTGGAGCAGAGCAAGATTATTAATCACCCCGCCGCCCAATAATACCTGTTGAGGATGATATCTCTCTATCGCCTTTTTCAATTTCAAAACAATTGACTGAACCAGGGCTGATTGGAAAGAAGCGGCAAAATCTTTAATAAATTGCTCATCACGCCTCTTATGAGGGATTTCCTTCAATTTATAAAGGCAGGCTGTTTTTAACCCGGAAAAACTGAAGTTCAAACTTTGACTACGGACCATCGGCACAGGCAAATCAAATTTAGCCTCATCACCACCTTCAGCCAATTGAGAAATGATTGGCCCGCCCGGATAGCCCAAGCCTAACATCTTAGCGACCTTATCAAATGCTTCACCGGCGGCATCATCCAAAGTCTGTCCTAAAATTTGATATTGGCCTATCTCCTTAACCAAAACTAATTCCGTATGGCCACCGGAAACAAGCAAACCCAGAGCTGGAAACTCCAATTTGAAGTTTGCTCCGCCATTGGCGGGATGAAATTTGAAATTTTTCGCCAAAGACGAAAGCAGGTGCCCCTCCATATGATCAACGGCAATAAGAGGCTTTTTATATTTTTCAGCTATTTCCTTAGCTTTTTTAATACCCACCTCTAAGGCAATTGCCAAACCCGGCCCCGCTGTTACCGCCACCGCATCAATTTTTTGCCAATTAACTGGCTTTATAGCAGTATTAACCACCTCATCAATGTGCTCCTGATGAGCCCTCTTAGCTAAAGATGGAACCACCCCACCCCAAGGCCGGTGGATGGCAATTTGCGACCAAACAACATTAGACAAAATCTGCCGACCTAAAGTAACCGCGGCGGCGGTTTCATCACAAGAAGTTTCAATAGATAGAATAATCGGTTCTCTTTTCATTTTAGATTACTCCGGCCCGCCTAGCCGGCGAGGCTGGCTAATTATTCGCTCTCCTTTTCCTTGATGCTCTAAATTTACCCAAACAACTTTAACTGCTAAACTATCAAAAATTTTATCCCAAGTTTCTCTGCCCTTTTCCGGCCACTCAATGGCGACAACATTACCCGGTTTAATTAATCCTCTTACATCCAAAGCCAGCCATTCTTCGGCTGTCTCAATCCGCCAAGCATCTAAATGGTAGAAGATCCCTCTCCTACCGCCAACTTCAAACGGATATTCACGGATTAGAGTAAAACTGGGAGAAACAATCGTCTCCTTTATTCCCAAAGCCCTACCTAAGCCTTTAGCCAATTGAGTCTTGCCCGTCCCCAATTCTCCCTGGAGAGCAAAAATTAGACATCTATTTCTTAATTCTTTCTTGTTTTCTTGAAAAATCTTTTGGGCTAACTTCTTAGTTTCTCGAGGAGAACCGGTAACCACCCTAAAATTCTTACCATCATTAATAGATTTCATTATCAATATTTTACCTCAAGCCTTCCACTTTTAGTAATTCTTATTAAATAAAATCTCTTTACTACGATACTACATAGTATCGTAGTCATATGAGAAGAAAAAATCATTACCGCCTCTGGACCAAGAGCGGCCAAAGAATTTAGCCAAAAAATTGCCGGACTATTAAAAAGTCAATGACTGAGAAGACTACTGGTTAGAAGCCTGACCATAAATAATAACTTCTGTGCCGGGATTATCACCGCTCGCCAAAATACTTTTCTTGCCTCGCAAATCCGGTTGAGCCCAATAATAAAGCAGAGCCGCTTCTTCGGTCTTCATATTAATACAACCGTGGGACATAGGATAACCAAAATTATTATGCCAATAAGTGCCGTGAATGCCATAACCCTGCCATTTGGGATACTGCCAATTATAAAAATACATTGTGTAGGGAACATTGGGAAGATAATAATAGGTGTTTAAAACCTTCGAGCCGCCGTGCATTAAGCAGTAACGCAACTTAATCCAAATACGAAAACTACCGGTTGGCGTCCGACCCCATTTGCCGGTGGAAACCAAAAAATTATAAACCATCCGTTCGCCTTCATAGGCATAAAGACGCTGGTTGGTTAAATCAATCTCAATTCTCTTTGGGGCGTTAGTCTCTCCCAGAACAGGAAAAGATTCGTCTTCTCTCCCGGAAAGCGATTGAGTCAAATCAACTTTTTGGTTATCAAAAATAGCTGATTTTGCCAAAGGGTCAAATTCGCCGGTAAGGTCTTTTGTGCTTAAAAAGCCCTGACCTAAAAACCTCTCCCAAATAGCCAAAACCAAAAGAAGTCCGATGACGATAAAAGAAATAGTTTTCAGTATTTTCACTAAAATTTAGTTTAGCAAAATCGTAGTTTAAATACCAGACCCCTCCATTTTTCAATCTCAAGGAAATAGTTCTCTGGCTAATTTTTTAGCTTCTAAAAGAATCCGCTCTTGGCCAGAAGGGATTAGCGGCTGGGAGCGGATAAAATGCGGCGGATTCCCTTCGGCAAAAGCGCGCAAAACAGCAATCACATTGCGGTGCTCCAATGGCAATAGCTTTTTTTGAATTAGTTTAGTCATTTCGATAAGCTTTTGGCTGTTTTTCCGCAGTTGGGCAATGGTTACTGGGCGGGAAAATAAAGGCACTGCCAAGCGGACAACGCGGATTAACGAGCCCTCATCAAACCTCTCACTCACATAATGAATTGTTGACTCGGTCCAAGGATTTTCTTGCCCCGTTACCCGGAGAAAAGCCAAGCGAGCGCAAGTCACCCGAGCGCCATACATCCCCTTACCGCCAAAACCAGGTCTCTTTCCGTCTAATGGCCCGGGGTGCTGATTAATAATTTTTCCCGAAAATCTCTTTACCACATTGGGAGGAGTTAGAGGCAACCAGCCATTTTGAGAAACCAAATCAATATCAAAATCTCTAAATATCTCTATCAATCTTTCTCCAAATGCCTCTGAGGTGAGAAAGTCTTTTGGCCGAACAACAAAGGTTTTTATCCCATATTTTTTAGCCTTTTTTATTCCCTGATTATCTTGTCGGCTGGAAACAACTACCGTGGGCTCGACTAAACCAGCTAATACCCCCTTTTGGCAAGCCTTGATTATTGCTTCCATCGTCGTGCCGCTACCGGAAATTAATAAAGCTATCTGTAATTTATTTTCTTTCATAACTGTCTTATCAATATTCATTTTAACAAAATCTTCTGATAATATTTTGCCATTTGACAAATAATATTTTTTTATCTACACTTTAAATTACCAGATGGCTAAACCCTATCAATACGCCACGCCAATTTGTTCAGTCTTAACGCTTTTAGCCGGTTTAGGAATAATCTTAGGCCTTAATACTTCTAACCCGCTCACCATTGTTCTTTTTCTTCTGCCCACTATTCTCTATGAAGTTTATCGCACCGAAGGAGCGACTACTAAATTAGCTTCTTGGGGCCTATTAATAATCTTTGTTTTAGAAATATTATTTATTGTCGGTAACATCAGCTTTGACTTGGTCAGTTTTTTGAGCACCGAGGAAAAGTACGTTGCCGGTTACAGGATGCCCTTAGGCGATATTAAGGTTGTTGGCCCAACGATAATGGCGGTTTTGTCGGCGGTTCTTTTCACTCGTACCCGAGGCCGATATACTAAGTGGTTGGCGGTCATTATTTTTATCAGCTCCTTTGCCATTGTCTATGCTTTAGACCCGACTATCTTTAGCAGATTGCTAAAATTCGGCATTGAAGAGGGGTTGGATAGGATCCAATATTAAGAAGCTTAAAGTTCCCCGCCAAAAGGGCAAAACCCATTTGGGCGGGTCCGCCTCTGGCGGAAAAGCAAAACAATTCAAAACTTAAATCTCTCTTTTTATACTCTATACCTTATACTCTATACACTATACAACCTTAGGCAAACCAGAATGACCAGAGAAATTAGTCATTTATCGTTTGTCATTTGCTGGTAGTTCATAATAATGTTTAAAGGGAAAGAAGAAGTTATTGTTATCGCTGTTTTGGCAATCATCGCCACCGCTTTGCTTTCCGGATATGGTGTCTATTATTTTTTAAGCTTGCGACCGGTCAAAATTACCAAGTCCCAACCTCTTCAAAAATCATCAACACTAAAAAATAGCTCTCCGACGACTATAACTCAACCTCCTAAAACAAACGAAGAAAATACTCCCGCCAACAACAAACTTCAATCAGCTCAAACAGTTTTGGAAAACTTCTTTTCTTACCTTGCTAACAAGCAATATAAAGAAGCGGCTACCCTGTATGGCTGGGACCACGACGATGACCCGGGTAATAGCCTTCAAACCTGGGCGGGGGCAAATAATACCGAAACTTTAAAAAATTATTGCGAAAACTTGAGTACCTGTCTCAAAATAAAAGTTTTAACCGGCGCCAAAACCAACGATGACACTTATAAATTTCTTGTCCAATTTATAGAAAATAATGGAGAAACCTTTAAACACTCCTCTTATCCGGGAGCCGAAACAATGATCGCTGATTTTAATTTTAGCGTTAAGAAAATCGATAATCAGTTCAAGGTTATCAACCCGCCCCTGTTTTTCCCATGAGCAAACAAGACTTAAGGATTATCGCTATCGCTGTTTTGATTACCGCCGTTTTGGTGGGAATAGAAACTTTCTGGTGGCTAAGTTTCTAAATTTGACAAACCGAAAATAATATTCTACATTAAAAACAGAAGTATGAAAAAAAGACTGTTTTTACTAATAATTGGTGCTTTTTTTCTTTCCTTTAATAAGGTTAGCGCCCAACAAGCCCTCCCTTCAGGCGGCGACAGCTTTGAAACGGCTGTTTATTTATCAGTAGGCGATTATCAGGGCGGAACAATAGAAGAAGGTGGAGACCATTATTACTTCATTGACAACGATGTCAAGCCGGGCCAAGAAATTCAAACCCAAGTTCTATTCAGCGGCAATACCAATCTTGGTTTTTTCCTTTACGATCGCAATAGAACAAAACTAACCCAAAAAGAATATATTGGGGAAAATGATAATAGTTCTCTTTACTGGCTCAATGGTGCTCCAAATGCGCAAAAATATTATTTTCGAATTAGAAACCAAGCTATTAATGTCGCTAATTTAAAAACGGTCCGTATTAAAATAACAGACCGCTTTGATGCCGGTAGTCAAACCGATGCGGGAGGCCTTTTTGAAAGTGCTCTTCCCATTGAAGCCGGCCAATATAAAGGCTTCCTTGATTTTAACTATGATGCCAGCGATAAAGAAGATTTTTATAAAATTAACGTTGCCCGCGGCCAAAAACTAACCGTCAAAGTCACTCCGCCCCAAAATTTATATATCGGATTAAAAATCTACGATAAAGATAGAAGCGAGCTTGTTTACGAGTATTCGGAAAATGAAGGCGCGATTATTACCGGCTCTATTCAGGCATTAACAACAGATACTTTTTACATCGTAATTTTCCCTGAATATGGCGACGAGTCAGAACAAGCCAGCCAATATTCCTTAGATATTTCTGGCGCGGGTGTTGCCAACGTTAAAGAGGGAATAGAAGAAGGCGGCGAAGCCTTGCCGGATAATCCCTTAGCTCAAATTAGCGCCTCTGTTCCCGGCGGCATATCGGGCATTATTAACAAAGGTATTAGGTTTATTTTACTTATCATCGCCACTGTTTTAATAATCATTGTTGTCACTGTTATTCTTCTGGTTAAAGGCAAATCAGGCAAAAAGGAAACGCCCCAAGAAGAGACCCCGACCAAAACAGAAAAAAAAGAAAATAAAAAAGAAGAAGAAACAGTCAAGCCCGAATTCATCTATTGCCCCAAATGCGGCGCCAAGAATCCCAGCGACGCCCAATTCTGCTCCAAATGCGGGGAGAAATTAAAATAAATCAATCACCCGAAAGTCTTCCCCGTTGAACTCGCCAATTAGCAAATTACTCCCACATTAAATTTTCTATAGTATAATAATAAGCATATGTACAATTGGTCAACAGACATCAACACCTTAAAAAAGTATCCTCAACAATATACTATTTGGCGATTAGAACAGTTAATCAATTTTGGCTTAGGAAAAGAAAAACTAAACAAGAGCGAACTAAAAAAATATTTTAATAAACTCAATATTGACCCTCAAAAAAAAGAATATCTTCGGCTCCTTTTATCTTAATCATCAATGACTAAATCAATTTTCTCTCCTCACCAAAGAGAATTTATCGCCGCCTTTACTAAAAGCAAACTCGCTAACAGCTTCTACTTGACCGGCGGAACAGCTTTAACCGGTTTCTATATTCCCTACCGGTATTCTGAAGATTTAGATTTTTTTTCAGAAAAAGAATTTAATCTAATGGAGATAACCGTCTTTTTAAAAGCGATAAAGAATAAGCTTGGCTATCAAAAAATGGATATCAACACTAGTTTCAACAGAAATATTTTCCAACTTTTTATCAATAAAGATATTCTCAAAACTGAATTTACCTACTTTCCCTTCTCACAACTAAAAAAGCCTAAATTAAAAAAGGGGATTAAGGTTGACAGTATTTTAGATATCGCCGTCAACAAAATTTTCACTATCTACCAAAAGCCAAGAAGCAGAGACTTTATAGATCTGTATATGATTCACCAAAATTTTGAGTTCGAAATTGATGACTTAACCAAAAAAGCTCAGATAAAATTTGATTGGTACATAGACCCCATTAAGTTAGGGAGTGAATTTTTATCGGCCAAAAAGCTCAAAGATTACCCCCGATTAATAGAGAAAATTCACCCCATAAAATGGCAAAACTTCTTTGAAAAGGAAGCAAAAAAACTGAAAACAAGAATATTTAAATAATTAGAGCCCTTCTTACCTTTCTTTATTTTCCACCCCAAAGGCAATTTTGACCGTGGCGCGATATTCAAGAATCTTTCCATCCCTGATCTTGGCCGTCATTCCCACCACATCAACACCATGAATGTTTCTTATTGTTTTGGAGGCCTCTTCCACCGCGCTTTGGGCCGCCTCTTGCCAGCCCTGGGGCGAGTTACCAACTATTTCAATTACTTTGGCTACCGACATTTTTTATCACCTTCTTTTAAACA
>PEZH01000005.1 GCA_002774085.1 Candidatus Shapirobacteria bacterium CG09_land_8_20_14_0_10_38_17
CGGTAATAGATTCTGAAATAAATTCAGAATGGCGATCGCTCTGGCCGTCTTCAGTTTCATTCTGAATGATAAAAATGTCAGGAATACTTTCTACCACCCTGCCCTTAAAATCCTGGTTAACTTTAATTTTAAAAACCACCGGATAATCAACGGACGGGTAAATGCGGGTGGCGGTAATCCTTTCTACCTCAAAAGGCACTTCGTTTCTCACCTCAAAAGAATCGGTAACGGTATAGCGGCCATTTTCTGTTTCGGCGGTAAGCTCCATTTCATAAACTCCGGCTTCGCCCACCTCGTATTCAGCCTCATAATCAGGATTAAGGGTAAAATCATGGAGCTGGCATTCAGAATTAACAATAATCGTCCCCTCTTCAGTGGAAAGGAAAGCTTCCGCCGCGGAGGTGTTTTTTATTCGCAATTTTAGCGAGGCATCGCAAACCATTTCGCCTTCCTCATCCAAAACCGCCATCGCTAACTTAGCCATTTCCCCAACAAGATAAATCGATTTATTGGTGTTAATCGCCAATACTCCCCAAATAAAGTCCTGATCCAACAGCACTTTATCAGTTTCCTGGTCTTTAATATTTAAATGGTATTTACCAGGCTTAAAATTACGGGGCCGACTGATTACCAAGGCATCATCAAGGGTTTCCTGATCCCTTGAGACTTCCTCTCCTTGAGAAGTTAAAGAAACAACAATTTCTTCTAATTGGTAATTCCCCAAATCAACTTTTATTTTTTCTTTGGCTTGAAAATTATCTTTAGACAATGAAGGCTTTTCCTCTTTAACTAATGATTTTATAAAACCTTTAATCGGGTCTAAGAAAACCCTTTCCAAAAAAGAAGAAGATGAGGCTTCAGCGGCATTGGTAGCTTCTTCGGTCGCTTCTGGCAAACTTTCTTCAAAAACGGCGGCAACCGAAGAAGGAAAAGCCGAAGAAGAGGCTAAGGGAGCTAAGGGTAGGGTTGGAGAAAGAGAAGGAGAAGAAGATTCCGTCACCTCTAGAGACACAGGCGGTTGAACTTCTGCTGTTTCCCCCCTGATCTTCTGCCGGGAAGGGGAAGGAGTGAACGCTTCTTCGCCCATCTGCGCCGACGAAGACGCCGTTGCCCAAGCTAAAGAAGGAAAAAATAACAAGCCGACCAAAGAAACAACTATCAAAAATAGGGCAATAAACCGCTTAAGCTTAAAAAAACACTGTTCTATAAAAAAATGGCCCATATACTAACTATTATAATAAGAAATTAATCACCAACTGTCAAACCCGTCTAGCCGACGAGGCTGATATAGCAAAAGAGCCTTCATACCCGTCTAGCCGACGAGGCTGATTAATATCGGAAAATTCTTTAAGAAGACTCTTAAAAACAACAAGAAGAGGACTACATATAAAGTTTTGAGGAAATAATACGACCGCCGATAACCAGTGGTTCTTCCTCTCCCAAAAAACCAGCCGCAATCAAATCAATCGCCTCGTCTTCGGTCAGCCCCCTACTTCTTAGATAATTAAGGCTTTCCTCGGCAATTCTGCCCACCGAGGCTTCGTGAGTAATCTGGGCTTTTTTATTTTGAACAATAAGCTGAGGGGTGAGAGAAATTTCTGCCTTTTCATTAATTAATAACCCCTGGCAATCAAGGTGTCCCAAACTTTCTTTTTCGGCCACAATCTTGCTTACTGCTTTTATTTGGCTATCTTTGCCTCCCACTAATCTTAACTTAACAATTCCTCGCGCCCCCACTCCTCTCAAAAAAACCGTATCTTCTATTGCTATTTTAGAGCCAAGGCCGCGGGCAACAAAATTTATATTGCAAGAGGAATTTTTTTGGCTAACGATAGTCGTTTTTAAGCGCAGATCTTTTGGAGAAGCAATACTTCTATAATTATAAGCGAGGCGGGAGTTTTCTTTTAAAATAAATTCGTAATCAGGATTAACAAAATCTTCTTCTCCCCATTGGTGGAAGTGGTTATAAACAAGAGAGGCTCCTTTTTTAAGAATAAGCCTGCCTTGGGCCCGATGTGTTGCGCACAAGCTTTTTTCAGCCGCATTACAAACAACATTGGCTTCTGCCTTTATATTTTTCTCAATCACTAAAAGATTAGTAAGATTTTGGGTAGTTTTAGGCGAGGCAATGGTAATGCAGGTGGTTAGGGGAAAATCAATTTGCTTTTTTAGCCAAACAAAATACCCCTCTTTTGGTTTATCAACAAAGAGGTTTCTGGTCCAATCAAGCTCTTTATAGGCTTGCCGGCTAGGGAGAATAACCAGCCCCTCTTGACTTTCGCTTTTTTTTATTTGATGGTCAATCTGCCAAAAAAGGGCATTGTTTGCATTTTTCATAGCCAAATTTATTTATCGTCCGCCAAACTTTCCGCCAATGGTGAGATGAACAAATAATTTTCCCTTTCAACATTACATGAACAACATTAGGTTCTAAAAATCTAAGAATCTCGCCCCGGTGGGTGATTAACAAAAGGGAAACACCATTTAACAGCAATTTATTTTTAACCAAATCAGCCACCTTAGCTAAATTCTTTAAATCCAAACCAGCGTCTATCTCATCCAAAATAACCAATTTGGGGTTTAGACCCATGACTTGCACCATCTCGGAAATTTTCCTCTCACCGCCGGAAAAACCAACATTGACTTCTCTATCCAAAAGCTTAGTATCAGCAATAAACTCCTTTACCGTTACCTTTCTTTGGGAGGTTTTCTCTAAAAGTTGAGACAAGGTTATCCCCTTAACCGCTGGCGGGTACTGAAAAGCTAAGGCTATCCCCGCCTTAGCCCTTTTTTCTATGGGCCAATTGATGATATTTTCCCCCTGAAAGAATATTTCCCCGCCGCTAACTTTATAATCAGCAAACCCCATTATCGTCCCCGTTAATGTTGTCTTACCTGAAGCATTTGGTCCCAACAAAGCATGAATTTCTCCCTTTTTAATTTCTAAATTAATTCCCTTTAGTATTTTCCTCCCCTTTGTTTCCACCGAGAGATTATTAATTTTTAACATTTTTTATTGTCAAGTTTTTTTGATCAACCTTCAGCCATCTTTTACTCCAATATCTCTATTGTCCTTCCCGCGCCTCCTTCAAGATATTTTTGAGGATATAATTTTTTAAGTTCCGCTTTGTGCTGAGTACAATGAGTGGGACAAATCAACTCCAAATTTTTAAATAACTCAAATTCGGAAAATCCGTGCAGTCCACCGACAATAGCTGTTATTTTTCCAAATTTTCCTGCCGCATCCAAAATAGTCCCCATATAGGGATGAGAACAGCCAACAATCAAAATAACTCCCATGGGGGTGATCACCCCCATGCTTTGCTCTATCCCTTCCAATTCTCCGGTAGAGAAAACATTTTCATCAATCTTTTGCGGTTTTTTAAGAACAACTTCGTTTTTCAATCCCATCGCCGCGGGAACATAAATTCTTTTTATTTGGGGATTTACCTTTAAAAATTGATCTAACCCACCACTGTGATCAGAATGAAGATGGGAAATAAAAATCTCATCAATAGAAACTGGGTCAATCGCCAATTTTTTCATATTGGCCAATAAAATTTTCCCGTCGGCACCGGTATCAAAAAGTATCCGTTTAAGTTTCTGTTCAGGCCCACGTAAATCTACTTCCACCAAGGCAGAAAAACCCCAATCCGACTGAAGATCTTTTCTATAAGCGGTATTATCGTAAATAATGGTAACTTTCATTTAGAAGCCACTGTCCCAATATTATATCACAGTCGCGTGGCCGTCCACTGTGGTGGGCCTGCCTCGCCGATGAGGCGGGCTTTTGCGGTATGACCTAAACCAGAACGAAGCTTGGCACAGGGCTGTTTAAACCAATAAATCTGTCTAAATGAGAAATCTTCTTAAGGAGATTGAAAGACACGAAGTAAAAAAAATGAGGTATCTTTATCTTTACTCTTAAAAACTAAATCAAATTTAAACAGATTTATTAGTTTAAATCTATTGGGAAATATTATAACGCCGATTATCTAATTAGTCAAATAAAAAACCCACGACCTGACGGTTGCTCCGCCAGCTGGCGGATCGCTTTCTTGGAATAAAGAACAAGAACTACTAACCCGTCATTCTGGTAATCCGCCAGCTGGCGGAGCATCCAGAATCGTCTAAGGATGGATTCTGGCCCTGTGGGCTAGAGCAAGCCAGAATGACGATACTCTTAGCCGTCATTCTGGTAATCCGCCGGTTGGCGGATCGCTTTCTTGGAATAAAGTTAATTTCGTTCTTGTTAATAGGCTTAAATTAGCCTCATAGCAAAACATTGACAAACTATTGAGAAAGAATATAATTTTGATTGAAACATTAACAAACTAAACATTAATTTTTAATAATAATTTTGCCCTCAAAAGCGAAAACAAAACATGCAACCAAAGAGCAAATCTTTAATTGAAATTGAAAAGGAAGAAGAAAATCCTCCCTCGCCAATTGAGAACCTGGCAACAAAAGGTTCTTTTTTTATGCCCCGCGCCACCGTCCGTCAGTTAACAGACTCTGGCGACGCGCGGCAAAATGATCTTTTTCCTTATTACTACCACACCAATAGTTATTCTCCGCTCTTAAAAAATCTCCATTATGAAGTTTTTTCTCAAATTGACGATTGCCAAAAACTATGGCAAGAATTTAGCCCCAACACCACCCTGTTTGATACTTGGGATTTCCGGTTGGCTTTTTGGAAAGGGTATAACCATATCCCTTATTTCTTAGTTTTAAAAAACAATTTGGAAAATTTTGCCTTACTACCTTTGTGGTACGAAAAAGACAAAAAGAAATACACCTGGTTTGGCAGTACTTGGCAGGAAGAAAATAAATTTTTGGTTAAAGACCCGCTTTTTATTCCTTTATTGCTAAATATTTGTCCTTCTCCCGTGATTCTTAATGCCATCAGCGCCGAACTGCCTTTATGGATAAAGAAAACTATTAAACTAAAGCCGGATGACCCTAAATACATTCTTAAACTGGAGACAATCAAGTCTGCCGATGATTATTTGAGCACCCTAAAAAAGAAAAAAAGACATAATTTCAAAAGAGACAGAAGAATTATCGAAGCCCAAAATCCTCATATTACCTTTAACAATTTTGCCGACTTTGACAATATGGTTAAATTAAGTATGAGGAGGTTTGAAGAAAAAGGTGAAGATACCGACTGGGAAGACTCCAGAAGGGTGGAAACTTTCCGTCAAATAATTAAATTGGGGCAAGCCGGTAACAGTTATAAAATTAGAATGATAACCGTGATTATTGATAACAAAGTCGCCGCCGTTGACTTAATCGCCTTATTTAATGATTGCTACTCGCCCCTGAAGTGTGGTTATGATGTCAAAAACTTTCCCGGCATTGGTAATTTTGTCAATCTTTTAGAAATAGATGATGCCATCAACTTGGGTATGAAAAAAATGGATTTCTTAGAAATTGGTTATGGCTGGAAAGAAAATTGGTTTGAGGCTATTCCCCTGTTGCAATATGAAAAAAAATAATGCCAACCAGCCTCGCCGGCTGGCGGAGACTCCAGAATCGTCTAAGGATGGATTCTGGCCCTGTACCATTTCGATACAGGGCTAGAGCAAGCCAGAATGACGATACCCTTAGTCATCATTTTGACCCTGCCCCTGGCGGGCTCGTAGAAATTATTAAGAAAATGAAATTTCATCCCGCCATTGGCGGGATAATTTCTCTTTTAATTTCGATTTATTAATTTCTATATTTATTTGAATTTTGATTTTAATTTGTATTGGGCCTGTAGCTCAGTTGGTAGAGCAACCGCCTCTTTAGCGGAATCCGGATATCAAAGCTCGCTTACGCTTGCTTCCATCCGAACCCGGTTGATGTCGACAAAGTCGACATAATAACTGGGTGGCGAAGGGTTCGAATCCTTTCCGGGCTCACTAAAAAAATTGCCTCATTTATTTTCAATCGCCGCTTGCGCCGCAGCCAGTTTAGCTACCGGGACGCGATAAGGCGAGCAAGAGACGTAATCCAATCCAATCTGATGACAAAAATGAATAGTTTCCGGATCGCCCCCGTGCTCCCCGCAAATTCCCACTGTCAAATCCTTATTAGCTTTCTTGCCGGCTAAAACCGCCCTCTTCATCAATTCTCCCACCCCATCCTGATCAACTGTCTGAAAAGGATCAACTAACAAAATCCCTCTTTTAACATATTCTTTAATAAACTTACCGGCATCATCTCGAGAAAAACCAAAGGTCATCTGGGTTAAATCATTAGTTCCAAAAGAAAAGAAGTCCGCCTCCTTGGCAATTTCACCGGCAGTGATCGCCGCCCTCGGAATTTCAATCATCGTCCCCAACTCATAATCAATCTTTACCCCCGCTTTTTTAATTCTCTCCTCAATAACAGGTAATAAATCTTCTTTAATCACCTGCAGTTCTCTAACGTGGCCGATCAGGGGAATCATAATCTCCGGATTAACCGCTATTCCTTCTTTCTTTTTCAATTCACAGGCGGCGTCAATAATGGCCCTCACCTGCACCTGATAAATTTCAGGAAAAGTAATCCCCAAACGGCAACCCCGATGACCCATCATAGGATTAAATTCAAACAAAGACTTAGTTTTTTCTTTAACCTTCTCTAAGCTTATGCCCATTTCTTGAGATAGAGCAATAAAATCTTTTTCTTCTTGGGGTAAAAATTCATGTAAAGGCGGATCAAGTAAGCGAATTTTCACTGGAAGACCTTTCATAATCTCAAAAAGTTTATAAAAATCATCTTTTTGCATCGGATAAATTTTCTCTAAAGCTTTTTCCCTTTCTTCCCTTGTCTCGGATAAAATCATCTGCCTAACCGCAAAAATTCTATCCTCTTTAAAAAACATATGCTCGGTTCGGCACAAACCAATACCTTCCGCCCCAAATTCTCTTGCTGTTCGGGCATCTTTCGGCGTATCGGCATTAGTTCTCACTCCCAACTTTTTATACTTATCGGCCCAGCGCATTAAAATACCAAAATCCTCACTTAAAGAGGGCTCAACTGTAGGAACCTCACCTCTAAAAACTTCACCGGTAGAACCGTCTAAGGTAATCACATCTCCTCTGTTAATCTTAACGTCTCCTGCCTGAAAAAAGCCTGACTTTTCGGAAACGGCAATTTCCTCGCAACCGACGAGGCAACATTTACCCATACCCCTAGCCACCACCGCGGCATGAGAAGTCATCCCCCCTCTCGCCGTTAAAATCCCCTGGGCGGCATTCATACCGGCGACATCTTCGGGAGAAGTTTCCAATCTAACCAAAATCGTTTTTCTATTTTCTTCCGCCGCCTCAATCGCTTCTTCGGCTGAAAAAACAACCTCGCCCGAAACAGCACCGGGAGAAGCAGGTAAACCATGGGCAATTACTTTATATTTTTCTTTTTTAGCCAGATCCAAAGTAGGATGCAAAAGCTGATGAATCTGGTTTGGCTCAACTCGCATCATCGCTGTCTTCTCATCGATCAAGCCTTCCTCTTGCATATCAACGGCAATTTTAATTGCGGCGGCGGCTGTTCTTTTACCTGCTCTGGTTTGCAATAAATAAAGCGAACCATTCTCAATCGTAAACTCCAAATCCTGCATATCTTCAAAATGCCGCTCTAACTTCTGGGCTACCAACATTAACTGTTCATAAACTTCTTCCTCGTCTTCCTTTAAATCATCCAAATGTAAGGGGGTGCGAATCCCGGCAACCACATCTTCCCCTTGAGCGTTAGTTAGATATTCACCATAGGGAGCTTTATTGCCGGTGGAAGGATTGCGGGTGAAAGCAACACCGGTACCGCAATCTTCGCCCATATTGCCAAAAACCATTGCCTGAACATTAACGGCTGTCCCAAAAATTTTACTCTCACTGATATTATTAATGCGGCGGTAAGCAATCGCCCTCGGATTAGACCAACTTTCAAAAACAGCCTTAATCGCCTTATCCAATTGTTCTTTGGCATCATCGAGAAAACTTTCGCCCTTTTCTTGCCGATACAACTTTTTATAACCATCAACCACATCTTTTAAGTCCCGAACATCGAGTTCGGTGTCAAGCCTAATGCCCTTTTTCTGCTTTATCTCTTCCAAGATATGTTCAAATTTTTCGTGCTCAATGCCGTCAACGACATTACCAAACATTTGTATTAATCTCCTATAAGCATCCCAAGAAAATCTTTCATTGCCAGTTTTTTCAATTATCCCCTTGAGGGTTTCCAAAGTTAAACCCAAATTCAAAATCGTATCCATCATTCCCGGCATAGAAATCGCCGCGCCGGAACGAACAGACACCAAAAGAGGATTTTCTTTGCCGCCGAATTTCTTACCGGTAATTTTCTCCAGCTCTAACAGGGCACCCTGAATTTCCTTGTCTAAACCATTGGGATATTTTTTGTTTTGGAAGTAATAACGGCAAACTTTTGTGGTTATCGTAAATCCCGGGGGAACAGGAATACCTATATTAGTCATTTCCGCCAAACCGGCGCCTTTGCCGCCTAAAATCAACTTTTGCTCTTTTGACCCCTCGGCCCTACCATTGCCAAAAAAGTAAACTTTTTTATCCATCGTTTTGGTTATAACTCTAGCGAAGTGATATTATCTTAACCTTAAATTAATTTTCCGTCAAGAAGACAGCGCCTCTTAAT
>PEZH01000043.1 GCA_002774085.1 Candidatus Shapirobacteria bacterium CG09_land_8_20_14_0_10_38_17
CTAAAAATTCTCGTAAAACCTTAGCAATCCCATCGGCTAACGAACGCACTTTTTCTCTCCCAAAACCAATACTCTGACTGCCACCAATGCCGCCCAACTGATCAACTATCTGTTTTAAAACTTCTCGAGGAACAGTATTGGAGGCAATTCGTAAATTAAGGGAAATAAGCCGACCAATTGCCTCTGCATCAGCGGCAATATCGGAGCCAACCTTACCGACATTGACAAAAACTTCCAAGGGCTCATCATCGCCATTTTGATTAATAGTGATAAAGGCAGTCCCTACCGGCGTTTCTACCCGATAAGTCGCTCCCACCGCTCGTCGAGGCCGCGGCTTAATCACCAATGCCGGCTTTTCTTCCTGCTTCTCCTTAACTCCAGAATACAAAACCTGTTCTTTCTTACAACCATCGCGAAAAACAGTAATCCCTAAACAACTAGTTTTGTAAGATAAAAGATATGCTTTTTTAACATCCTCTATCTTGGCAGAATTGGGAAAGTTAATGGTCTTAGATACAGCATTATCAGTCCACTTCTGAAAAGCCGCCTGCATCAAAATATGGTCTCGATAAGAAATTTCATGAGCAGTAACAAAAACTTTCCTCACTTTCTCTGGTATTCCCTTTAAATTTCCCAACGTTCCCTTTCTTATCACCTCTTGGATAATTCCCTCTGTCAAACCATATTTTTGCGCCGCCTGTTTAAAATAGGGATTAATAAAAGTTAATTCGCGCCCATTGGCTTTATGTTTAAAGGCAAGAGCAAAAGCAGGCTCAACACCAGAAGAACAATCGGCAATAATGCTAATTGATCCTGTTGGAGCAACGGTAGTAAGTGTGGCGTTGCGAAGAGGAGCTTCATCTTTATAAATACTTTTTCCAAAGTTGAGAAAAGGCCCCCTGTCTTTAGCCAAATTCTGGCTGGCTAAATGAGCTTCATCATGCACAAACTTCATTATTTTTCTTCCCAATTCCCTTGCCTCTTTAGAATCATAAGGAATTTCTAAAGAAAAAAGCAAGTCCGACCAGCCCATTATCCCTAAACCAATACGACGGTTCAAGCCAGTAGCTTTTCGAATTTCCTCTATAGGATAAGGATTTGCTTCTATCACATCGTCTAAAAACCGTACCGCCAAATAAATAGTTTTTGCTAACTTTTCCCAATTAATTCTCTTATTTAAGTCCTTACTTTTCCGCCCCCGTTCTGATTTAATAAAATGAAGAAGGTTAATACTCCCCAAATTACACGATTCATTGGGATAAAGTGGCTGTTCGCCACAATTATGGATTAAGACCCCATTGGCAAAAAAGGCATTAGCTCCGGGCACCGAAAGATCATAAACTTTTTCTTTTTGCCCCGTGTTTTCCACCAAAAAAACCTTATCTTTAAAATCACGCCGGTAAACTCCCTGTTTTTTTATCGCTTCTATTTGTTCAGAGTGAACTTTATTCCAAAAGCCAACTTTTTTAATAAAGGTAATTAAGTTTTGCCGGCTAATATTAATCTCGAAACAAATCCCATCAGTTAAATAATCCCTCTTTTCTCCTTTAATATTTTGATAAGTAAATGTCCACCGGGGGGAACGAGAGCGATCATAAATCTTGCTAAAAATCCCCAAGTTTAAGAGAAGTAATTGAACTTGCCTTAGCAGTTTTGGTGATTTAGAAGTAAGACGAATATATTTATTCCCCTTTTCCTTTTGATTAGCAATCGTCCCATCCGCGGTAAAAAGACCCTGGAGAAAACCGGCCACCGTCTCTTTAGGTGCTCCAAAAATGGCTGCCGGCACTTCTTTTTCGGCCGCTTTTACCGGCTTTACCCCTAATTTCTTAAAGAAATCTTTTAAATAAGCGCTGTGATAAGAAAGATGCCAAACTCCATTTTCTCTTTTAACCGGCTTGACCTTTCTCCCATACCATTGGTTGATAATTCCCGCTATCTCCTCCATCAAAAGTTTATTTTTCTCTCCAAAAGCAAAGCCAACCCGACCATTATCTTTATCATCCCTAAGCCAACCATCACCAACCAGCAACCCTAAAACCAAACCCAACTCATAAGACCATTTTCGGGGGAAATTAAATCTATAAACTCTCCCGTTATCACCCTGAACCTCATTTTTAATCTCAAAGGGAAGCTTTTTATTTTCAGAAAAGCCACCCTCTTGGGCTTGGAGATAAACTTGGTCCTCGCCGGCTTTCAGCTCGGAAAGTGCCACCCACCCTCGGGGGGTAAAAAATTGGTGGTCAGCAGTCGCCTTAACCACCACCCCTGATTCGGTAACCAGTTGCCAAACCTCTTTTTCCCCTCTTTCCCAAAAACTGTTCACTGCTTCGTAGGAAAAATCCTCTTTTCCAAGAACTTGATTGTCCACGAACACCGCCACTGGCTCTTTCTTCCGAACTATCTGCCCAATGGAAAGCAAACCCCTATCAGTAGCTACTAAGGTTGAACTGACCAAACAAGGATTAGTTGATTCTAACGGCCCCATTGAGAGAACTGGATTAGCTGGACTGAAATTAGCCTTATCAATAAAAAATAAACCAGGATCGCCTGTTTTCCAGGCCTGTTCGACAATTTGCCGGAAAACTTCAGAGGCATCTAATTTACCTACTTTCTTACCGGTATGGGGGTCAATTAAATTATATTTTCTTTTCTTCTCAACCGCTTTCATAAACTCATCGGTAATCGCCACCGAGATATTAAAGTTAGTAATCCCACCCTTACTTTTACACTCAATAAATTCTAAAATATCAGGATGATCAACCCGCAAAATCCCCATATTAGCTCCGCGTCGCCGTCCCCCTTGTTTAATTTCATTGGTAGCGCTATTAAAAACGCGCATAAAAGAAACCGGTCCGGAAGCCACCCCGCTGGTGGAGCGAACAATGCTCCCCTTAGGCCGAAGTCTAGAGAAAGAGAAGCCCGTCCCTCCACCTGACTTATGAATCAAAGCCGCTCTTTTAACCGCTTCAAAAATACCTTCGATTGAATCTTCAATAGGCAAAACAAAACAAGCAGAATACTGCAGGCCATCACCTAAGCCAGCGTTCATTAAAGTCGGCGAGTTGGGAACAAAGTCACGACTAACCAAAAGTTTATAAAACTGCCGGACAACTTTCTCTAATTCCTGACTGGAAATATTAAAGTCTTTTTCAACTTGCCCAATAGCTTTAGCTACTCGATAACACATTTCCTCCGGCCTTTCGATTACCTCTCCTTTCTCATTTTTAACCAAATAGCGCTCTCCAAGCACGCGCTTTGCTTGTTGACTCCATTTACCGGCCGGCCAGCCACGAGGAATTGAGTTTTTGGTCTTTTTCTTAACAACCATATTATTTTTAACCACAAAACATACCACCTAATTAAAAGCAGGCTGCATCAACAAAAACGAGGATTTAGCGGGCAAGGACTAAAACTCTTCTATACATTCATTAAAAACCACCTTTCACCCCCTTGTCAACAGGAAAAAATATATCAAAGAAGTACAAAAATAAAAATTGCTTGATGTTTGAAATGCTCGAGACACTTGAATCGTCTAGCTCTTAATTACGTTTCCAGCGACTCAAGTCTCACACTTCAAGCAATCTTAACTTTTAGCTTTGGACTTTATTTCCAGGCATCGCAGATAATTCTATAGGGGCAAAAATCACACCAAAAACTCGGCCGGGGGGAAAAATTGCTTTTCTTAATCGCCTTAATTTTCTCTATTAATTCTTTTCTATCTTCTTTTATTCTCTCCAAACTTTTTCTAATTGACTTTTTCTGCCCATTAGCCAAAAAATAAAAAGTGCTGATGAGATTTTCCGGTTTGGCACCCAAAATTCCCGAATCAATAGCCGCTAAAGCATAAACAGCCATTTGGGAACTATTTTCAACCTCTTTATCGGTGGTCATTTTTCCTGTTTTATAATCAATGATTTCCAAAATTTTCCCTCTTTTGTCCACCCGGTCAAAAATTCCCCCCACTTTAATCTTGGGAGTGAGGAAGAAAGTAAATCGTTTTTCCAAGAAAAGAGGCAGGTTTTGAAGACTAAATTCATCGCGGTAAAAATTTCTAAGCATTTCTCTTCCTTCTTCTTTAAGTCGCTTCTCATAAGCTTTGCTGGAAAAGCCAAAAGGTAACCAATTCTGCTCATATAAAGATAAAAGTGTTTCTAATCCTACCTTTTTAACCATCGCCTGTTTATAAAAAACAAATAAAGTTTGGTGAATAGCGGTACCGAAATTTTGTACCCCTGTTGGGGAGACAGGAATCCGCTGAATATAAGCATAGCGATACTGGGCGGGGCAATGCTCAAAAGTAGCAATCTGGGAAAAAGAAAAATAATTAATTGGGTGTTTCACCACTTCATTAGATTGAAGCGGCTCCTTCCCTGATTTAAAATGAAGTATAGGTAGTTGCTTAGCATTTGATATTTGATATTTGATATTTGATCTTTGATCTTTTTCCAACGCCTCAACTACAAAAGGAGAAATTTTATGAATCCGCTTACCTTCACCATAATAATTGGCGGCGGTCAAAAAAAGCCGATCGGCCGCTCGCGTCATCCCCACATAAAAAAGGCGACGCTCCTCCTGCTGATGATAATCACCGCTGGGCAAAATTTCCTTAATTAAGCTTTGATGAAGAGGAATTTGCTCGCGCCGTTCATAAGTAGGAAAACGGCCCGAAATTAAATTAACCAAAAAAACTACCCGAAACTCCAATCCTTTGGCCGAATGAACAGTCAAAATATTAACCCTATCATCCGAAAACCAGTCAACCTCCGAAGATAGAGGTGATTCTCCTAATTCTTGAGAAAGATTAATCCAATCCACTACCGCCGCCACAGAAGCATCCTCATGATCCAATTCATATTGACGCAATTTTTCAAAAAAGCGAGAAATATTTTGCGCCCGCTGCTCTTCGACAATCGAATCAATTTTAGCTATTTTTTTAAGTATTCCTGAGTCTTCCAAAAAATAATAAAGAATTTGTCCGGCAGTTTGCCTCTTTTTCACCAACTCCAAATGGCGGTTTATCATCGCTACTATTTTAGATAAAATCTGCTGACCTTTCGGGCTAATAAAAGGTAACTTTATCTTATCAATAAATTCTTTTTCCCCCAAAATAATCTCTATTGTCTCAAGCAAGGATAATTTAATTTTTTTAGCAAAAATAACTACGGCAGCCAAATCTCGACCACTTAAACTAAAAATCTCCATTGTCAAAACTCGGTACATCGCCGGGTCGTTGGTAAAATCATTTAAAACCGCAAGATAGGCGATTATGTCTTTAACTTCGCTTTTCTTAAAAAGCATCCCCGGACCTAAAAATTGATAGGGAATACCATAATAAGATAGGGCCTTAGCAAAAGGATCGGCATGATTATTAGCCCGCACCAAAATAGCAAAATCCTTCCAGCGCAAACTTTTGACTTTTGACTTTTGACTTTCAATTGCTTTTGCCACTGCCTCGGCTTCATCCTCTCCCTTTAAAGCATAAACAAATTCCACATCTTTCCCTAAACCGCGAGTACTTTGTAAATTTTTATTGATTCCCAATTTAGCCTCTAAAGTATCAGGGTTATTATATTGAATAAGCCGATAGGCACGATCTAAAATTTTTTGCGTTGAACGATAATTTTTTAGCAAAACCACTGACTGAGCCTGGGGGTAGTCTTCCATAAACTGAAGAATATTGGAAACTGCCGCGCCGCGAAATTTATAGATTGACTGTGAATCGTCAGAAACGACGGAGATACTGGGATTTGCCAAGGGTGGAGCCAAAAGCTTTAAAAGTTGATATTGGGCAATATTGGTATCCTGAAACTCATCAACTAAAATATATTTAAATTTTTTCCTGTATTCCGTTAAAATATTGGGCCGTTGACGAAAAAGCTTTAGAATATTGCCAATTAAATCACCAAAGTCCATTAAGCCCTCTTTCACTTTAATTCTTTCGTATTGTTGATAAGCCCGAGCTAACTCTAAATACTTTCTATTTTCTATCTTTTCCTCTTTCACTTTCCCGCCCAAAGCTTCGTATTGAGGCGGGTTCGCCATAATGTCCCGCCGATGGCAGGACTTTAGGCGAATAACTTTTGACTTTGAACTTTTAACTGTTAATTGTCTTGCCCAAGCAAGATATTGACTAGGCAAAATATCTTCATCTTCCAGACGGGAAAAGTGATGGAGTAAGCCATCAATAAACTTAGTCGGATTGCCTAAGGGGCGAAAATAGACAAGTTTAAAATCAAAAAGATGGCGACGTAGTAATTGCACCGCTTCAGCCTGAGTCATCAGTCGATACCGTGGGTCCAAACCAATCTGAACCACCTCATTTTTTAAAACCCGATCGCAGAAAGCATGAAAGGTCATTATCCAAATATCGGTGTAACCGTAAGGAAGAGCCACATCCACCCGTTCCTCCATTTCCCGGGCCGCTTTCTCGGTAAAAGTAAGCGCTAAAATTTCCGAAGTTTTCGCCCTACCCTGAGAGATCAAATATTTGATTCGCTCGGTAATTACCATTGTTTTGCCTGTGCCCGCACCGGCAACAATCAAAAGAGGTCCATTTTTATACCTAACCGCCTCTCTTTGCTCCTGATTAAGACTAATTTTTTTATCACCCATCAATAGAAAGTATAGTGTGTGATGTATAAAAAACCCACGACCTTACGGTTGGGGTTTTGTGCTCCGCTTTGTGTCGCGCTGCGCGCGTTCATTGATATCGCTTCATCTCCAACCTGTGGTTGGCCCGCCTAGCCGGCGAGGCTGGTCCGCCGGTTGGCGGATCGCTTTCTTAGAATAAACAAAATTTTCAATCAATT
>PEZH01000032.1 GCA_002774085.1 Candidatus Shapirobacteria bacterium CG09_land_8_20_14_0_10_38_17
CAATATATCAACGTATTTTTATCGCCATTTCCACTAACCGGCAGGAATAACCCCATTCATTATCATACCAAGCCGCCAAATAAACCAAATCATCACTGATAACTTGGGTGAAGGCGGCATCCAATATCGCCGAAGCAGAATTCCCCACAATATCAGAAGAGACCAAAGGTTCATAGGAAACAGTCAAAATATTCTTTAGGTCCTTCTTCGCTTTTTCCTCAAAAATTTGATTAACCTCATCAATGGTAGTTTTTCTTTTAACCTTAAACACAAAAGTAGAGTAGGAACCGCAAATGACCGGGACTCGAATCGCCGAGGCGGCAAAGCGACCGGCAATTCGAGGATAAGCTGCCACCACCGACCTGGCCGCCCCCGTGCCGGTGGGAACTAAATTCTGCGCCGCCGCTCGACCCCGACGTAAATCGGCCGAGGAGCCATCAGTTAATTCTTGACCGGCGGTATAGGCATGAACCGTGGTCATCATCGCCTCCAAAAACCCAAACTCCTCCTCCATCACCTTCACAATTGGCGCCACACAATTAGTGGTACAAGAACCATTAGAAATTAATTTTTCCCCTTTATATTGCTTATCATTAACCCCCAAGATATAGGTAGGGATAGAAGAATCCTTGGTAGGAGCAGAGATAATCACTTTCCGGGCACCGCCCTTAAAATGAGCTTCGGCATGGCGGTCACAAAAAACACCAGTGCATTCCAAAACCATATCTACTTTATAGTTTTTCCAGGGAATCTTCCCCGGATCGCGCTGAGCTAAAATTGGGTATTCTTCTTTGCCAATTTTAATACGGCCAATTTCTGATGCCAATTGAGGCGGCAAAACTTTAACCTCTTCATCTAAACGACCATAAACACTATCGTATTTCAGAAAATTTGCCCAGCCCAAAACATCCATAGAGCCGGAGGTGTTGATCGCCGCCACCCTAATCTCCTTTGAATAATAACGACGAATCGCCCGTAAGGTCACCCGGCCAATACGGCCAAAACCATTAATAGCTAAATTCAACATTATACGACTTATAGGTCCTATAGGTCCTATATGACCTATCTTAATTTCTATTTCCTTAACGCTTCTATCCCCGGCAGAGTTCCGTTAGCCAAAAATGCTAACATGGCTCCACCACCAGAAGCGATATAATCCATATTACCAATTAAGCCTAACTTAGTCAATGCGCTTTGGGTATCACCGCCGCCGGCTAAGACAAAAGCCTTGTTCGCTACAGCCACCTCAAACAGCTCTTTTGTACCTGTAAAAATATTTGCCTTTGTATTGCCTATCGGCCCGGCAAAAATTACTGTCCCTGCTTTTTTAATCTCCTCGCTAAACTGCCTTATTGTCTCCTTATTAATGTCATGCCCATCCTCTCTTAGCTTTCCTACCAAAACTTTATCATTATTTTTGAGATTTGAGATTTGAGATTTGAGATTTGGAAGTTTTCCTCCCACCAAAATCTTATCCACCCATTTAATCATTTTTCGAGCTGTTTCTAATTTATCCTCTTTAACCCCTCCTAAGACCAAGACCACTGGTCGGCGGGGATTTTCCCAAACCTTTGTCAAGGTAATTACCTCTTCCTCAAATTTTAGGCCGGCGGCATGGGGCAAAAAACGCGGCAAACCAACAATAGAAGCGTGGCGGCGATGAGAACAAGAAAAGGCATCGTTGACATAAAAATCTGCTAATTTCGCCCACCGTTTAGCCAAAATTAAGCTATTTCTCTCTTCACCTTTCAAAAAACGACTATTCTCTAACAGTAAAATTTCTCCCTTCTCCAAATTCTTCGCCCAACGCTCCGTTTCCTTCCCCACCGATTTTGGGCAAAATTTTACCTTCCTTTTATAACCAATCAGACCAAAAGCCAATTCATTCAATTTTTGAGCCACCGGTGCTAAAGAGATAGATTCACCCCAATGAGAAAGTAAAATTACTCGTGCCCCTGAAGCAAATAAATAGCTTAAGGTATCAAGCGAAAAACGAATCCGGCTATCATCTTCAATCACCATCTTACCTTCTTCCTCCCTAAAAGGCACATTATAATCAACCCGCACCAAAACCCGCCGGCCATTAAAGTACGCTGGAAAATAATCAGTAAGAATAGGGATAGACATCTTATTAATTTCCAATTCTTAATTTTAAATTCCTATTCAATTTTTAATGCTTTAATTTTTAAACACTAGTCATTAGACATTAAGCATTGATTAAAAATTAGTAATTAGAAATTTATCTTTCCTTTTATCTCGTCCTATTTGCCTTATTCGTCCCATCTGTCCTATTCTTATCTCGAGTCTATTTTCCTAATCCTCCGCCGGTGACTCGCCTTCCCATCAAACTTAGTTTTTAAAAATATTGCCACTATTTTCTTTATTTCTTCCCAGTTTAAAAAATCTGCCGGTAAGGCTAAGCAATTAATATCATCATCGCGGCGGCCGCCTTCAACCTGTCTTTCATTAAATCCCAAACCACAACGGATACCGGCAAAGCGATTGGCAACAATGTCAACACCAATCCCCGAGCCGCAAAATAATATCCCCCCATCTTGATCTTTACCCAGCGGCGGCCGGGTAATCTTTGGCGAGGATGTGAAAGCTTGCTTTCCCTGACGAGCCAAACGGTTACCAGCCGCCGCCATTCTAAATCCTAATTTTTGGGCAAAATCAGGATAATCATCATCGGGATCATAGCGATTATTACCCAAATCAACAACTTGATAGCCCCGCTTCCCAAGCCAAGCCTTTATCTTTTCCTTAAACTTAAATCCCCGATGGTCAGCAGCTAAGTAAATTTTCATATTCATTAACAATATAACAATTTAGCAATGTAACAATGTAAGCATTTCTTTTATCTTCTCTTCCGGGTCTTCACTTAAAACCACTGCCGAGGAAACCAACACCCCCATTGCCCCCATCTTTTTAGCCAACAAAACGTCTTTGCCGCTATGTATCCCCGCGCCGACAATTAACGGCATATCGTATCTCCTGCAAATTCTCACCGCTTTCTCCACCGCCCTGGGCTTCTCCCGACTCACCGATACTGTTCCCCCAATCAGCTCCGGCGGCTCATAGGCTAAAAAATCAGGCTTTAATTTTACCAATCGCTCTAACTGTCCCAAAGTTCGACAACAAACCATCACCTGAAAAGTCCGTCCCTCCTGACGAGCAAAACGGTTACCGGCCACCGCTACCACTGCCACTCTTTTTAATATCTGCCTAATCTTCCCCGGCGGAATCCGATGTTCAGAATGATTTAATAAAGTCCCCACCGCCCCAGCTTCAACCACCGCCTCCAAATTTATCCAACCCGTGTGCTGACCCGACTCTTGCCAATCAATATGCTGAACCCAGGGAGAAACTTCCGTTTCCTTCCTTACCCGATAAATATCCACTGCCTGAACAACGGGAATAATAGTCATCTTCTTTTCTTCACCCAACTTCTGACAAATTCTGGCCAACCTCACCGCTTCCATTCCCCTCCCTTGAGGATAAGTCTTAAAGTTAACAAAAATTTTAAAATTTGATTTAATCATTGCTGTTAAACCCATCCAAAAAGCATTGCTAAACCTAAAAATAGAATAATTATTCCCGATAAAAGATTAATTTTAACCATATTGTTCTCCTTCCAAGAAGAAACATTATCTATAGTCGCTAAACCAGCGTAACAAACTAAAGTAATACCCAACATCGGCAAAACAAAAATAAAATTATAAAAAGCCAACCAAGGTAAGGTTTTTATAATCTGTAAAGACGACAAAAGCCCGCCGGTAATAATGTAGGGACCAATCGTGCAAGGAAGAAGAAAAATTGTCACTAAACCCCCGATAGCAAAAGCTCCTCGCGGATTAGTAATTTTAGTTAAAAGTTTGCCAACTTGGGGAAGAACCGGGCAGGAAGAATGCCCACACAAGGCTTCTTTAATATTCAAAATACCCAAAACAATCGCCGCCAACCCCAAAGCCTTATAAAGAAAAAGCCTAACACCAGCTAAAGCCTGAACTAACTGGAAAAATTTAATAATCGCCAATCCGTAAAAAAAATACATAACAAAAACAGAAAAAGTAAAAGCCAAACCCGCTAATAAAACATCTTTCTTTTTGCCGGGATTATAAGCCAAAATTGTCATCAACATCACCAGTAACACCGATAAAGCGCAAGGATTAACGGCGTCGGCGACCGCTAAAGAAAAAACCTTTCCCAAGGTAAACCCCTCTTTTAACACCAATTCTTTTTCCGTCCTTTCGCCGATTACTTCCCCACCATCTTTAACAGCCAATTTTTTTTTCACTATTTCCTCTATTTGTCGGCCGGTAGTCGCCTCGCCACCAAAACCAATAACATAATCCTCTCCCCAAAAAAACATCGGCACTCCCAAGGGTTCAATATCATAATCCCGACAAACCTCTTTAAATTTAGCCAAACCCTCTGGATGAGTATAAATTTCGTAATCCTCTATTGCTAATTTTGGATATTTCTCCTCTAATGTTTTCAAAAAATCTTTTTCTTCAAAACAATGAGGACAGCCTTCACCCCAGAAAAAATAAGCCTTTGACTGGTCATCGGCCAAAACTGCGCCGGCCGACAAAAAACTAAAAACCAAAACTAAAACAGCGATTATTAATAATTTTCTTTTTTTCATATGTTTGTAGGCAAGGAAACCCAGCCATCTTTAGCGGCTGGGAGGAATTGCCTTGACCTCCATATTGGTATATGATATAATAACTCTATATGAAACTGTCTATCAAAGTCAAACTTGCTCCCAATCAAGAACAAAAAGATGTTCTTTTGGAAACCATTGAAACTTATAATGAAGCTTGTGATTTTGTTTCTCAAATAGCCTTTGAAAACAAGACCGCCTCTGTGGTAAAAATCCACCATATTTGCTATTACGAAATCCGTAAAAGGTTTAATCTTTCTTCTCAAATGGCGGTAAGAGTGGTTGGCAAGGTTGCCGATGCCTACAAAATTGCCAGAAGTAAAAAACTTAATCTTAAACAACCTCATAAGTTTGACAAATGGGGAGCTGCAATCTATGACCAGCGCATTCTTTCTTGGAAAGGACTTGAAAAGGTGTCTATTCTCACGCTTAAAGGAAGGCAAGTTATTCCTATTGTCTTGGGAGAATATCAGCAAACCAAACTTCTTTATCCTAGAAGGGGACAAGTTGATTTGCTGTATAAGAATGGAAATTTTTATCTGATACCAATAATTGAAGTTCCTGAACCACCCCAAAAGATGACGAAAGATTTTCTTGGTGTAGATTTGGGCGTGGTTAATTTGGCTGTTGATAGCAAAGGTGAAATTTACTCTGGAAAGGAGGTGGACAACAAAAGAGTAAAGATTGATAAACTGAAATCTGCTTTGCAAAAGAAAGGGACGAAATCTGCTACCAAACACCTTAAAAAACTGTCTGGCAAAGAAAATAGATTTAGAAAAGATGTCAACCACTGTATAAGCAAAAAGATTGTTGAAAAGTGTAAAAGGCACTCTTTGTCGCTTGCCATTGAAGATTTGGCGGGCATAAGACAAAGAGCAACCGTTAGACATACACAACGGAGAAAACACTCTTCTTGGGCATTTAATCAGTTGAGAAGTTTTCTGGAATACAAAACTAAACTTGCGGGGATTATCCTGAAAGCTGTTGACCCGCATTATACTTCTCAACGGTGTTCTAATTGTGGTTATATTGCTTCGCATAATCGTAAAAATCAATCAAGTTTTGTTTGTAAATCGTGCAATTTCTCCGTCAATGCCGATTTTAACGGAGCAATAAATATTGCTCAACTGGCAACTGTCGACTTGCCAATCGTCTCACTTGTTAGGGTAGAGACAAGCCACTTAGTCTTTAGCTAAGTGGTAGTTGACTATTTAATCTATTTTACCACCAACTCCGCCTCTCTCCTTACTGCCTCTAACTTATTACGAGCTACCAAAGAATACCAGTTTCCCCCTTCCGCTAATTGATAACAAAAAACAAACCCTTTACCCAAAAGCAACTGCTTTTCCTTCCGACTCAAAGAAGATAAACAGGTAACCGGATGAAGACTGCCTTTTTCCACCAATTCCCGTAAAGAAAATTCTTGAGGATAATCCCAACTAATTACTTGCATTTTCCTACAGCGGCAATAAGCCACCGCCTGACTGGTTAATTTGGTATTAGTCGCCAATAAGGCCTGATTAACTGTCTTTTTCCCAAAAAAATCAATCGGCGTTCCTTTAATATCCAAAAAACGGGCGTTAATATAAAGAACTGTTTTTATATCAGTTTTAATTCCCTGCCGATTATGAAATTTACATTCCCCCATATAGCGGGTATTGCTTTTTTGCGCTAAAACATCAATTTCATGGCTAACGCAATTGCCTTTGACAATTTGTGAAACCACAGTCTTAAAGCCATAATGAGTTAGCACCCCGGCAACAAATTGCTCAAAAGGATAACCGGTTGGTCCCAAAGCCATAATTGCCCTTTTTAGGTTATAACGAGAAGCTAAATAAGGTCTATCATCTTTAAGCCAACCATAAACTAAAGAATAAATTTTTTTTGTTGTTATCCCCTCGTAAAGACGGGGGGAAAGTCTCTCAATAAGCTTATTTTGAATCCCTTTGTCTATCCGCGCCCGAGACAGTGAACCACGGACTTTATCTTCTGAAAACGGCTCTATTTCTCCTGACGCTTTGCGGATATTAATAGACATAATCCAACTAAAAGTTAAAAGTCAAAAGCAAAATACATTGTTACATTGTTAAATTGTTGCCTTAGTAAAAGAAA
>PEZH01000017.1 GCA_002774085.1 Candidatus Shapirobacteria bacterium CG09_land_8_20_14_0_10_38_17
CTTGAACCTGTGGCCTTCCGGACCCGCCTGCCGCGTTGGTGACCGCTGGTGGATTTGAACCACCAACCTTCTGGATGTAAACCAGACACTCTACCGTTGAGCTAAGCGGTCGCTATGGCGGGCAGGTGTAAACCGGGCGCTCTAGCCAACTGAGCTACGGATCCAAAGAAATATCAAAATTCTGTGCGGATGAGAGGATTTGAACCTCCACGGACTAAAGCGTCCACAGGCTCCTCAAGCCTGCCTGTCTACCGGTTCCAGCACATCCGCTCGACTTAAAAATTTTAAATATCAAATTTCAAAACCCAAATAAATTCCAAAATACAAACGAAACCCAAGTCTCAAATTATGAGTAAATTTTTTTATTACTAGTTACTGATTACTTATTACGAGTTACTATTTGTACATTATAATGTAGTGCCAGAGAGGAGAATCGAACTCCTACGCTCATAAAGAGCACACGCTCCTGAAGCGTGCCTGTCTACCGGTTCCAGCACTCTGGCAATCTAGTTATTAGTCTTTAGTCTTTAGTATTTAGTTGTTGGTCGTTGGATTTTTTAAAGATTTCTTTAAACTAAAAACCTCAAAATAAAAAACTCACGACCTGACGGTCGGGGTTTTGTGTTCCGCTTTGTGTCGCGCTGCGCGCGTTTATTGATACCGCTTCATCTCCAACCTGGCGGTTGGTCCGCCAGCTGGCGGATCGCTTTCTTGGAATAATAAAAATAAAATATCAAAGAGCCCTAAGGATAAGGAACTCGTTAAAAGCCTATCTATTATATAATGGAATGGAGTAGTTTTCAAAGCCGCGGCGGTAAATATAATAATAAGTAGGGTGATTGATAAAAATTGCCGGTGACTCTTCTAATAAAAATCTTTGAAAATCTATGTAAAATTCTCGTCTTTTTTCTTGCTCAAAAGTAGTCCTTCCCTCTTCTAATAGTTGGTCAATACGAGGGTTGTTAAGATGGCTGATATTATTTTGTTCTTGGGAGGAATGCCAAAACCAATACTGGTCGGGATCTTTGGGGATAGTTTGTGTTAAAAGGAGGGCATCATAATCGTCGGGAATAAAATTAACAACATTAATTTCCGCATTAACGCCAATCTCCTGCCAATTTTCTTTTATTTTTTTGGCTAATTCCAACAATTCAGGAAAGGTAAATAATTTAAATTTAATGTCAGAACTATCTTTAAGTAATTCTTTAGCATGGGCAGTATCAAAATCATAGGTTTTAACAAAATCATTATAGGCCCACGAAGAGGGGCTAATTGGTCCCTTGGCACGGCTTTTACCTTGAGGTTTAGGGGTAGCGTAAGATAAGGCTTGCCGTATAGATTTTTCTTGGAAAATATCTTTATTAAGATTTAAGAAGATGGCCACATATTGATTGCTGCTTATCGATGATTCGGTTTTGATGTTAGGGAAATAGACTAAATCTTGCTGGTCTTGAATGCCGTAGATAATATCAATCTCCCCTACTTTGAAAGCACTGCGGATACTTTCTTCGTTTGGATAAAATTTAAGCTCAAGTTTATTTTTGTTTTTGTCACTGTCTTTAGGCTTTAACAGTAAGTTTTTGATGCTTAAACCGCGATAGCGGATTTTTTGAACTTCATATTCTCCTACCCCGGTAAATTTTTCTTTGAATACGGGACATGAAAGTAAAACCAAAAGAGGAGAAAATTTTTCCTCTAAATTGATTTCAATAGTCTGCTCATCTTGGCTGGTAAGATTTAAGTCGAGAAAATGATAGTGGATATCTTTTGCCTGGACCTTAGTGCCGTCGTGCCAAAAAAGATTATCGCGGAGTTTAAAAGTATATTTTTTCTGTTGCTCATCTATTTGCCAGGAGGTGGCGATACCCGGTTGAGGATTATAGTTTTCGTCTATTTGAGTTAAACCTTGACTGATAAGACAAGTAATAGAATTGGGTAAATTTTGTGAATCATATTGGCCAACAATACCGATGCGGAGGGTGAGTTTTTGTTTTTGCCAGAAATTTGGTAGGTAATTAAAGGCCAAAATTCCCAATACAAATCCAAGAGCAATGGTTAGCCAATGGCGTTTGATAATTTCTAGGGCAAGGTGAAGATAAAAACGGATTCTTTTATTAAGCATTAAAAAGATAAAGTTGGGCGATAGAGAGGGCGATAAAGATGACAATAAGAATGATAGTGAGGTTAAAAACTAATTTTTCCGGTCCCCTCTTGGTTTGAGGAGCACCCGATAAACTGCTATTTGCCCAACTTCCCTTAGCGGTTAAAAGAATAAGAGCAACAAGGCTTAAAGAAACGATAATTTGAGCAATGTTTAAATATAATATCATGTTAAAAACCAGCTTAAAATATTACTAATAGTAAGTATTATAACGGAAAAGGGTAATAAAGACCAAATTTCTGTTAATTGAAACGAAGGGATAGTTTGGGAAAGAATGGTAGTTTTCGGAAAATTGAAAGGAGAAAATTGGAGATCGCCAATTAAGAAAGTGACCAACCAGATTGTTAATAGTCCTGAGGCAAAGCGAAAAAGGCCTAAGGTGATAGCGTTAATGGGAAGCAATAGAAATTTAATAATGGGTTTAATTAGAAAATTTCCGGCGGTTAAAAAAAGAGCGGTCCAAAGCAAGGCTTGATATCCCCCAAGAAAAGTTACATTATCCACTATTAAGGTGCCGAAATAAAGAGAGATAGCAAAAACAACAAAGCTTTTTAATAATCTTTTCATATTTGGCTAAATTTTTAAATACGATTGATATCCTTTTCTTTAAGAATATCATAAAATGTTTTGATTTGGGATTTGCTGTTGTTAACTAAGATTAATTCAGGTAAGAGCCATTCTTGGTGCGGATTTTAAGCTGGCGATGATTTTACTTTAATTTTTTCTGATTTTTTTGACTGCCAAAAACAATAGTAATGAAAAAAGCAAAGCGGCGCTCCCCATCAAGATCTTAAGGGATTTTTCTTGGAGAATAATGGGAGCAAGTTGGATAGAAGAAGTTTTTTGAATTTTTATTAGGTTGTTTTCCTCGCCAAGATAGGTTTCTACGATTACTTCTTTGTCTTTGAGAATATTAGTCTGGCTGCTTAAAATAAAGTTAATGTTTTTTTGTCCAAAAGGGGGAAGGACAGCGATTTCATTTTCTGTGATTTCTTCTAAGCTGATCTTTTCTCCCCTGATGGTTATTTTTTGATGATAAAGGGCAACAGGGCCAGGATTGAAAATATTTAGTGATCCTTTAATTTTTTGTTTAGGAAGAGTTTTTTGCGGCAAACTAAGGATAATTTGCGGTTCGGAAACGGTTTTTTCTTGGGGAGAAGAAAAATTGACTAAGACATTTTTTTCTTGACTTGAGGATTGTCGGTAGGCACCGGCCGGTGCTGGTTTTTGGTTGTCTTGACCGTGGATTACCAGCGTCAGATGGGCCATATCCATTTTGTCAAAATAATTAATGTGGCTGGTATTTTCCCAAGTGGGATCAACTTGGCGCCAGACTTTTTTCTCCTCATCCCAAAATTCCGGCCAGGAATGGAGAATATCTGTTTTTAAACTGAGGGGTAAAAGTTGAGGGTTATCGGAATAAGCATAGCCGTTGATCTCCCGGGCCGGTATTCCGGCCGCTCGGCAAAGGGCGATGAAAAGATCAGTAAATTCAGTGCAGATAGCGTTTTGAGGCTGGGCAAGAGCTCCTTTAGCGCCTAATCTTTTAATGCTATTGTTTTCTATTCGCCCTAAGTTATATTCTAATTTTTGGATAACAAATTGATTAATTTTTTGAGGTGTTTTTAGCTCTTGGGCGATCTCTTGAATTTCCGGGTCATTCTTTTCCCAATAAGTTTGGTCTTGAAGATAATTTTCTAAGTTTTTTGGTAGAAAAGGAAGGGAAATAGGCTCTGAAGCAATTTGGGCCTGGCCCTGGACAATGACATTTATTTCTTGTTGGGGGGAAAGGTCAAAAGTCGCCAGCCAGTTGCCATCTTCATCACTGACAACATTCTCTGGCTGGGGAATAATTTGGTTAAGATAAATTTTTTGGTAGTTAGTATCAGGAGGGAGAGCGAGTAGATATCTTTCTTTTTTTTCTTGGGAATTTTTTAAATAATACTTAAGGGTAAATTCAAAAGTTTGGCTTTTGCCGAAAATAATCATAATTTCCCCTTGTTGAAGTGCTTTTTTGCTAAACTGGATAACTTGTTTTTCCTCTTGGTGGTATTGATATCCTTGGGGAGAAATAAAAGAAAGTTTTCCAAAGGCAAAAGGTGCTTTAATAAAGATATCCAAGTTATCGGCTTCTTCTAAATTATTAATCTTGGGGGTGGTAATTCGCCATATCTGCCCTTCTTTTTGGGCGTAATCGGGACCAAGATAACTGATAACAAAAGTTTGTTTTTCTCCTTTGCCTGTTACCGGCGAATTGGGATAGACAATTACTTTTGTTAATTGGCGTTGGGATTGATTGACGTCAATTTTAAGGTCTTTTCCTTGACCATCTTTGACGGCGATGTTTTGGATTCGTTCGCCGCTTATGGTGATAGAATACTGGGTGGCATAGATATTAGAAAGCTTATTTTCTAAGGTTATCTCGTAGGTGGTTTGACAATCGCCTTTTTCATCGAAATTATAGGTGATAATCTGGTTGACACCAAATTCATTAGAGGCAAAGGCAGAAGAAATGGATAATGGATAATAAATAATGGATAATAAATTGAAAATAATCAACAAAGCCAAAATTTTTAGCTTGACTTTGTCCCGAAACAATTTTCGCTGGTGAGATTTCAAGTAATGGAACACAATGTGCTTTTATCTTAGTATTTTTTGAAGATACTTTCCAGTGTGAGGTTCTATCTTAAATCTAAAATTCCCAATTCAAAATTTTATTCTAAAGCTTTAATCTTTAATATTTTTTTGTTTTTAACCGTAATTTAGTTTTAGAATTTAGGATAAGTTTTTGATTTTAGGTTTTTGATTTTAAGATTTACTTAATATCTCGTGCCCTTTTTTGGTTATTAAAACGGTGTGTTCCCATTGAGCAGATAAAGCCCCGTCGGTGGTGCGGATAGTCCAACCGTCATTAATATCGGTGGCTATTTGCCAAGAAGGGGAAGCATTAACCATCGGTTCAACTGTCAAAACCATGCCCGGTTTTAATAAAACATCTTTTTGTTTAATATCATAGAAAAAAACCGAGGGATCCTCATGGAATTTAATACCGACACCGTGGCCGCATAAATCGCGCACCGAGCTGTAGCCGAATTTTTTTATGTAAGGCTCAATAATTTTACCAACACAATCGTTTAGATATTTATTAGGAGCTAATTTTTTAATAGCCATCATCATTGCTTTTTTAGTTCGTTTCACTAAAAGCTCGGCTTCTTTTGAAACCTGGCCAATGGTAAACATTCTTGAAGTGTCGCCATAATAACCATTTAAAATAGTGGTGACGTCAATGTTTAAGATATCGCCGCTTTTTAAGATTTGTTTTGAAGAAGGAATGCCGTGGCAAACCACATTATTTAAGGAAGTACAAATACTTTTGGGAAAGCCTTTATAGTTTAATGGCGCTGGCCGAGCGCTGTTTTTTAAAATAAATTGATGGATAAGCTGATTGATTTTTTCTGTATTAATCCCCTCCTTGATAAAGGGAGTGATGTAATCAAGAGTTTGTGAAGCTAATCGGCACGATTTTTTAATACCCTCAATTTGTGTTGGTGTTTTGATGATAGCGGCCATTTTCTCTATTTTACCACCTTGCTCCGTACCGAATGTTACTGGATCTGTCCCATATTTAATAGTACTTAGGATGATATTGGGGATGTCTATCGTAGTTTAAGATCAAGAATTTCCGAAAACACGGCTGTCTTTAATCGTGCTCGGAAAACATCTTATCAAATATTAGGTCGTTTTTTCTCAAATAATCAACCAACATCGCCGCATGTTCTTTTTCTTCATCGCGGTTATGAGCCAAAAGTTTTTTTAAAGATTCGTTCCCACTGGCTTGGATTCTTTCTTCATACCAATTGATTGCCTCTAATTCTTCAATCAAAGACTGTCTGGCCCGAGCTAAATCTTTGCCTTCCTCGTTTAATTTTTCAGAGTCGTTTAAATATTGAGTCATTATTTTCACCCCCTTTCTTATTTTAATGATACCATAAATCGTCTCTTGTCATTTCTGTGACTTTTTGTATTCCTATAATTCCTTGTCATTCCCGCGGAAGCGGGAATCTATACCAATGTCATTCCCATGAAAATGGGAATCTATAGGAATAAATATTTCTTACCAAGAGAATCTATAAGAATAACTTTAATTGCCGTATATGGAACTTGTTGTTCAAAAAGACCAATTTGGTTGTGGAATTGCTTGTATTGCTTTTGTTATTGGCAAAACTTATATCTAAACTAAGCCATCTTCCTTATTTTCCCAATTTTTGATAAGAAACCAAGATAATACAATCTAATGTAGTGGTTTGATTGCAGGTTTCTCGAGGCGAGATCTTGCGAAGCTTTCTTTATTTACTTCAATTTTTCATACCACTGGGCAAATTCAAACCAAACATAGTCTTTAGGATCGTGGCTTAGTTTTCTCCGGTCTCTGTGTTCACCGAGTGTATAACCGTTAAATTCAGCTATTTGTTCTATTGAGTTTTCGCTTCCTTTTGGTTTATTAGAAAAAACTCCCCAAAACTCTTGGCTGAATATTTTTGTTTTAGTTTTGTCTTGATAGACAATA
>PEZH01000011.1 GCA_002774085.1 Candidatus Shapirobacteria bacterium CG09_land_8_20_14_0_10_38_17
ACTATAAGTCAAAGATTCCCCTATCTGGCTTCATATCCAACAATGGATGAACTTTCTCTTAAAAAGCACATCTTCACTAACATGCTATGAAGCATGTTTTATTATTAATTGACGACGAGACGGCTCCGTATTGTAGTCAGCTTGCATTTTCGGAGAATGTCGTGATAAAATACCACTATGGCTAAAGTAAAAAACGCCACCAAAGCAAAAATAAATCCCAATTCGCTAACCCACCTGCCGGCGAGACAGGCTGGCGGGAAAAATCGTCTTTCTAAAATTCGCTTTCCTTTAAATAAGGTGGCCCCTGTTTTAGCAATTATTACTCTTTTAATTCTCCTTTATTTTAAAAAGAGCTGGTTTGTTGTTGCCTGGGTTAATAATCGACCCATCACTCGTTTTGAATTCAACCGTCAGCTAGAGCAACAGTACGGCAAAAATGTGCTGGAATCTTCAATCAATCAAGAGTTAATCAATCAAGAAGCTAAAAAACAAAAAGTAAATATCAGCGATGAAGAAATTCAAGAAAATATTGAAAAAATCGAAAAAAGCTTATCGGGCCAAATTTCACTTGACGACGCCCTAAAAGCTCAGGGCATAACCAGAGAGCAATTAAGCAACGATATGAAATTACAATTAACCATTGAAAAATTAGTCGGTCAAGGAATAGAAATAAGCGACGAGGAAATTACCGAATATTTTAAGGAAAATAAAGAATTTTTAACCGCTACCGAAGAGGGCAAGCAAAAAGAAGAGGCGATTAATAGCCTGCGTCAGCAAAAAATAAGTGAAAAATTCCAAGAATGGTTAGAAAACCTTCGCAACGAGGTTAAAATTCTCCGTTTCATTTAAATTTGGATAGCTCTTCGATCAGTTCTCTTTGCCTCCTGTTCAATTTTTGCGGTATTTTAACTCGAAAACGAACATACAAGTCCCCCCTTCCCCGACCGCGAAGATGGGGAACACCAAACCCACGCAAACGAACCATTGTCCCCGATTCCGTTCCCGGCCGAACCTTTAATTTAATCTCTCTACCTTCAATGGTAAGAATTTTAACTACCGAACCTAAAACCGCTTCCGCAAAAGAAATCTCCTTTTCAGTAATTAAATCATCTCCTTGACGGGCAAAATCAGCATCCGTCAAAACATCAATTAATAAGTAAAAATCGGGGAATCTTATCCGCGAGCCACTATCCACACCGGCGGGAATTTTAATTTTCTTCTTTCTATCATCTATGTTTACTTCTTTCTCGCCACCCAACACCGCCTCTCTTTGTTGAATAACTATCCGGTAGGTGGGCAATTGCTCTTGTTGCCCAAAAGGAGATTGACCACCAAAAAAACTTTCAAAAATATCAAAAGGATCGGAAAAACCTCCCCAAGAAACACCGGCTTGTCTTAAGATATCGCCTAAATTACCATAAGAAGTATAAGCGCCTTGACCGGCGCCGGGCATACCACCCGAAAAAGCAGCATGACCAAACTGATCATAAGCCTGACGCTTTTTAGGATTAGATAAAATCTCGTAGGCTTCGTTAATTTCTTTAAAACGCTTTTCCGCCTCCGCTGATTTATTGCGGTCAGGATGCCACTTTAAAGCCAAGCGACGATAAGCTTTCTTAATTTTACTGCTACTATCATCTCTGGCAACTCCCAAAATTTCATAATAATCTTTATCGGTAACCACAAGTCAATAATTTTTAATTTCTAATTTTAAATTTCTAATAAGTTTTAAATGTTCTAATTCTTTAATTTTTAAACATCAAACGTTTATAATCATCAGACATTGAAAATTAAACATTCTAAAATTTAGTAAGAAAGGAAACATTTCTGACATACGGTACCGTATGTTCTAATTTCACTTTAGTATAAAGAAATAGAAATTAGTAATTAGAAATTTCTATTTCTATCATCTTATTAAAAAAGCCCCGCTACAGCGGAGCTCTAATTTTAGTTTAAGCTGATTTTATCTTGGTAATTTATTCAACCACCTCTCCTTCTTCTGCCTCACCCTTGCCCTTATCGCTATCCTCTTTTGAAGTTCTTCCTTCTGGTTTTTCCCCTTCTCCCTCAGGTTTTTGATAGGCAGTCGTCCCAATTCGCTGCAAAACAGCGGTCAAGTCATCGATTTGCTTTTCTATTTCCTCTTTAGAGGCTGTCGGTTGGGCTCGTAAATCTTTTAGCGCTTTTACTTTTTCCTCCGCTTCCTTCCTATCTTCGGCTTTAACTTTATCACCCAAGTCCTTCAGCGTTTTCTCTACATTAAAAATTAAATTATCGGCTTTGTTTCGGGTCTCAATCAATTCCTTTTTTTCCTGATCTTCAGCGGCGTGAGCCTTTGCTTCTTCGGTCATCTTTTCCACCTCATCTTTAGACAACCCTGTTGAACCTTTAATAACAATGCTCTGTGACTTACCAGTCGCCTTATCCTTAGCAACAACATTTAAAATACCATTGACGTCAATATCAAAAGTAACCTCAATCTGGGGGACACCCCGGGGCGCTGAAGGAATACCATCCAAAATAAATCGTCCCAAAGATTTATTGTCTGCCGCCAGCGGCCGTTCTCCTTGGACAACATTAATTTCCACTTTAGTCTGGTTGTCTTCGGCAGTAGAAAAAATTTGCGATTTACTCGACGGTATCGTTGTATTTCTCTCAATTAAAGGAGTCGCCACCCCTCCCAATGTTTCTAAACCCAATGTCAGCGGTGTTACATCCAATAAAACCACATCCTTGACTTCACCGGATAAAACTCCTCCCTGAACTGCCGCCCCCAAGGCCACCGCCTCATCGGGATTAACCGATTGATTAGGCTCTTTGCCAAAAATTCCCTTAACTATTTCCCGCACCTTAGGCATTCTCGTTTGCCCTCCCACCAAAACTACTTCGTTAATATCTTCAACATTTATCTTGGCATCTTTTAAACATTCCCTCACCGGAGGAGTTAATCGCTTTAACAAATCATTTGATAATTGCTCTAATTTAGCCCGCGTTAATTTTAAAGTCAAATGGAGGGGTCCGCTTTCTCCTTGGGTAATAAAAGGCAAATTAATTTCTGTTTCTTGTGAGGCGGAAAGTTCAATTTTAGCCTTCTCTGAAGCATCTTTTATTCGTTGCATTGCTTGAGCATCTTTAGAAAGATCAATACCGTGTTCTTTCTTAAATTCGGCTACCACATATTCGATTACTTTCCGATCCCAATCGTCACCGCCTAAATGAGTATCGCCATTAGTCGCTTTAACTTCATAAACCCCCTCGCCTAACTCCAAAATAGAAATATCAAAAGTGCCGCCTCCCAGATCAAAAACAGCGATTGTTTGCCCATTTTTCTTATCCAAACCATAGGCAAGAGCAGAGGCAGTTGGCTCATTGACAATCCGCGCCACCTTTAAACCGGCAATTTCCCCCGCCTCTTTTGTCGCCTGACGCTGAGAATCATCAAAATACGCCGGGACAGTAATCACGGCTTGTTCCACTTTCTCGCCCAAATAGCTCTCCGCGTCTGTTTTGGCTTTTTGTAAAATTTTGGCCGAAATTTCTTGAGGAGTAAACTGCTTGCCATCTTCCGTTTCTACTATTGCCAAATCATTTTGCCCCTTAACAATTTTATAAGGAAGCCATTTCCCATCTTCAACTACCGAGGGATCATCAAATCGTCTCCCCATTAATCGCTTGACGGAAAAGAAGGTGTTTTTAGGATTGATAACCATCTGTCTCTTGGCCGGCTCACCCACCAAACTTTTCAAAGGTTCCACTATCGAAGGAATAAGCCGCCCTCCCTCTGACGTTGGGATAACTGTCGGCTTACCCCCTTCCATAACAGAGACACAGGAATTGGTAGTCCCTAAGTCAATACCGATAATTTTGGCAGTTACTTTTTGATTATCAACCATACGCTTTAATTAATTTTCAATTTTAAATTTATTTGGACTTTGAGTTTTTAATTATTTTATCTCGTCATTCTGGCTTGCTTACACCGTCATTCTGGCTTGTCCAGAATCCATCCCGAGATGATTCTGGAGTCTCCGCCCCAGCTGACGGACCCGCCTAGCCGGCGAGACTGGTCAGAATGACGGTTAACAATTCAACAATTTAACAATGTAACAATTCTTCTACTTTTAACTTTTAACTTTTGACTTTTAACCTTTGACTATCTTTCCCTTTCCCCACTTTCACTTTTGCCGGCCGAATACATTTACCTTTATATAAATAACCTGGCAATACTTCTTCGATAATAATCTCTTTTGCCCCTCTCACCATCTCAACCGCATCCATTAATTGGGGGTCAAACTTTTCGCCAACACATTCAATATTCTCCACCCCTTCGCTTTGTAACACTTCCCAAAACTGCTCTCTTACCATTTTCAATCCCTTATTGCGAAAACTTTCATAAGCCCTTTTTAGATTATCAAACACATAAAGCAATTTGTCAATTAATGGTTCATTAGCAAAACGAACAAAATCTTCTCTCTCCTTGCCTATTCTTTTTTCCAAATTCTGATAATCGGCCAAAGCCCGTTTCCATTGCTCCTCAAGCTCTTCAACTCTTTTTTCTAATTTCTTATCAGTTTGTTCTTTTTTTGTCATTCAAAATTACAAATTACAAAAATAAATGAATAATGGCTAATGGACAATGGATAAATGATAAATGAATATAGAAATTAAGAAATTGAAATTAAAAGAGAAATTATTCGCCTTCGGCTCACTGAAATTATCCCGCCAATGGCGGGATAATTTCTTAATTTCCGTGAGCGTAGCGAACAAATTTCCTAATTTCAACTAATGAAACGAGCGAATTTCTTTTAATTTCTAACCAGAACGGTGCAGAACGAGTTGTTTCAATTAATAACTTTTAACTTTTAATTATTAACTTTTAATTATTATGTATAGTTAAACGCCGCTAATTTCTTTAATCAAGCGACTAAAATAATTAACCATCGGAATAATACGGCCATAAGCAAACCGACCCGGGCCGATAACGCCAATAATACCCTCTTTTTCACTACCAATATTTAACCGGCTAAAAATAAAACCACAAGGCTCAAGATAGTCAATACCAAAATCGTCCCCTAAAAGAACGTGAACCGGCGCCTCTTCTGAGACCCGGGAAATCAAATTCTCCCAAAAAGAAGATTCATCTAATAAAGACAAAAGGGAATGGGTTAAATCAATATCCCAAAACTCAGGAAAATCCAAAATGTTGGCCACTCCCGCCCAGTAAAATTGATTATCAGTATCAATAGCTATGGCTAAAGCATCGGTCCTTCGCGCTAATTCGATCGTTGCCTGATGAATTAATTGATTAATCTCTTGACGATAATCCCAAATCTTCTCTTTAACCGCCACTTCATCAGCGACAGAAATCTCTTTAGGTTTTAAAAGATTACGAACATAAAACTTAAGACCCATAGAAGTAGGCGCCCGCCCTGAAGAAGTATGGGCTTTCTTAAGATAACCTTCTTTAGAAAGCTCGACCATCTCGTTCCTAATTGTCGCCGGCGAAACACCTAAATTATATTTTCTCTCCAACGTATCGCTGGAAATTGGTTGAGCAGTCTCAATATACTCATCAATTAAAGCCTTTAAAATCGCAATTCGCCGCTCAGTTAAGTCAGTCATAATTAGCAAGAATATATCACGACTGCCAAAAATTGTCAAGGATTAGTAGTTGGTTTCCCAAAAAGAGGTTAAAGGGCAACAAACCACTTACACTCCCAAAACACCGCTTAACCACCAAAATCCTTAATCGCAATTTAATCATCTTAGATAATGCCTATAGTTCTAACCCACTCTGTTTTAAAAAAGCGCTGGAAACCTTAAAAAATTACCCGAGATATCAAAAAATCGTGGTTACTCCCGGTATAATTGAAGCGGTGAACAAACAATTTAACTTTTTCAACCTTCAAAGTATGCGCTACCACCACCCTAATATATCTCCTTAACCGTTAATCTCCGAATACCGCCAGGAGTTTTTACTTCTATTACCTCTCCTGCAATATGCCCAAAAAGAGCTTGCCCAATAGGTGAATCTAAAGAGACAAAATAAATAGTCGTTTGGAGCTCCGTAATTTCTATTTTCCCTCCTCCTCTGGGGACAAGTAGAAAAAAACATTCCTCTGTCTGATCATCCACTCTGGCTAAAGACCCCAATTTCAAACTCTCCGATAACTCCTCATTAATCACCCTGAAAAGCTCAAGGCTTTTCTGCTCATTAACCAGTTGCTTTTGTAAGGCACCAATAATATCCCCTATTTGTGTTCTACTGGTATCACTCCAAGTTTGTCTTGCATCAGGGGCCTGTTTATAGGCTTCCATTTCTTGCTGGATGTGAAACTTCATAGAGGCTATCCTCAACTCAAGTTCTCTCCTTGCCAGCTTAATCAAGGTTTTTTTATCCACAATCTTAAAGTTTTATTAAAGTTTGGTTCTTTCATTTAAACGATCGGAGTTGAGCGCTTAACACTTATCCTAAAAATAACTTTTTGTGAACGATTATAACGTTCTGGCAGTTTTTCCAAAAATTCTCTCCTTCTGGCCCCATTTTAAAAATCTCCCGGCAGGATTTGTTTAACAGTTATTGTTATTGCCCGTGCCACATCTTCCCTTAAATGTCCTAACCGGAGAGTTTTTACTTCTCCCTTGGTCATTCCTATTAGAGCTCCCCCAACAGGAGATTCATAAGAAATCCACCCTTTCTTAGTGCCACTGTCATCTGACCCAAGAACTGTAAGTACTTCGTCTTCATCTGAGTCACCCATTCTTACAATTACTGCATTGCCCAAAGCTACTTCACCAGTTTCTTTTTGGGGCTTTATGATTTCTACATTTTGGAGCCTTGTTTTTAATTCTTCTTCTCGCACGCCGATTCTCTTGAATTCTTCTACTGCAAAATCTGCCGCGGCGTTATCATGCCAATCACAATTTGGGCCAAACGCATCTCCCCTTCTCCGGCCAGCTTCTTTTAAGTCCGTTTGGACTTGTTTAAACTCCTTTTGGAGTCTTTCCTGCGTGGCTATAGTCATCAAATTCGTTTTACTTACCATTTCTTATTGCTTTTTATGTTCTTTAGTCATAATTAGCAAGAATATATCACGACTGCCAAAAATTGTCAAGGATTAGTAGTTGGTAATTAGAAATTCTTCTCCCGTCATTGATACAAAATTGGTTACCATCAGGGGATATGTTATCATAACTGCCTAAGACACTATGAAAAATAAAATACACACGGGCTCACGCCCGAGGTTTTCGCTATCTTGGAATAAACCAATCAGCTGTATCATTCCCACCTATAATGAGGAAAAAACTATTGTCGGGGTAATCAAAACATGTCTTCGGGTACCCCAAATTAAAGAAATAATCATCGTTAATGATGGCTCACAAGATAAAACCCTAAAAAAACTCCAGCCCTTAAAAAATAAAATCAAAATTATCAATTTTCCCCAAAATCATGGCAAGGGATATGCTGTCGCCCAAGGCATTAAGGCGGCTCATTATAATTATCTTATTTTCTTGGATGCTGATTTGATCAATTTTCAACCCCATTATCTTCTTTCTCTTTTCCAACCGGTTTTAGAAAATCAAGTTGATATGACCATTGCCGCGCCCGTTTCTTTTTATAATCCCTACTACCACTCTTGGCCTCTTTCCGGCCAGCGTTGTCTTAAAAAAAGTTTCCTTATAAACTCAATCAAAGAAATTGAAAAAACTGGCTACGGCTTAGAAACCTTTCTTAATGAAAAAATGAAAGGAAAAAAGATCGCCGTTATTCCCTGGTTTTCTTCAAAGCCACTTCACTTAACAAAAATCAACAAACAGAAAGATTGGGTAAAGGCTTATGTTAAAGAGACTTTTCAGGTTTTTCGCCAAACCATTATTAATAAACAATCTTCTTATCGAAAAAAAATTGAAATGAAATTTATCCGCAGTTTAGCTTCTTATTTTAAAGTTAATTACCAACGCCTAAAAGATTACCTTTTAGAAGACTTAGAAGAATGACCCAGAATAATTCATCCTTTCAGCCTCGCAAGGTGACTCCTTGCGAGGCTAACTAAGGCTAACTAAAAAGACTGCCCCTTAGAAAACCCCGCCATGGCGGGGAGTCGTCGGCAGAGTCGGCACCACCGCCTATCTTTTCCTAAAATAAGTCATTTTTTCCCGTAGAAAAATCCACCCTCCCCTGTTATACTAAAAATATGATCACCCAGGTTTTAAAAAAGAGCCGAAAATTTTTTTCCCAACAACAAACTAACATCTTTTCCGCTGCCTTCACTATCGCCTTAGCGATGTTAGGATCGGCCATCTTGGGAATTTTGCGTGATCGGTTTTTATATGCCCGTTTCTATGCCCAAAACCCGGGGCAGTTAGATGCCTACAATGCCGCTTTCAAATTGCCGGATGTTCTTTTCCAACTCCTCATTACCGGCTCTCTCTCCGCCGCCTTTATCCCCGTCCTCTCTCAATTATTAGATCACAACCCTAAAAAAGCCAATCAAGTTACTTCCACGGTTTTCAACTGGCTAATAGTAATGTTTCTGTTTCTCGCCGTTATTATCTTTATTTTCGCCCAACCTTTTTCTAAAATAATTACTGCCGATATTGGTGAAGAACAAGTTTCTCTTATCGCCTCGTTGACTCGACTTTTACTCATCGCTCAATTTTTCCTTCTTATTTCTAATCTCTTAACCGGCATTATTCACGCCCATCAACGGTTCATCCTCCCCGCTCTTTCTCCTATTGTCTATAATTTAGGCATCATCGCCGGAATAATTTTTCTTTCCGACCATTTTGGAATCTATGGGCCCACCTTGGGAGTTATTTTAGGATCTTTCCTTCATTTTGCTATTCAGATTCCCCTAATTTACAAACTAAAGTTCTCTTTCAAGCCTTTTCTATTTAATGTTTTCGATCGTGATATTAAAAAAATTATCCGTCTTCTTATCCCCCGCAACCTCTCTTTAATTGTCTCGGAATTAGAAGAAATAATCATTATCTATTGGGCCACTTTTATGGGAAAAGGCATGCTTTCTCTGTTTTACTTGGCGCAACACCTTTCCCAGCTACCGATAAGACTTTTGGGTTCAGCGGTGGGTCAAGCTATTCTTCCCGCATTTGCCCATGAACAAAACAAAAATGGCTCCCGGGCATTGAAAAATCTTATCACTAAAGTCCTGTTACAAACCACCTATTTAGTTCTCCCTATTTGTAGCTTGTTTTTGGTTCTCCGTATTCCCTTGGTGCGCTTGGCCTTTGGCGCTAAGGAATTCCCTTGGGAAGCTACTCTTTTAACCGGAAAAACATTGGCGATACTAACAATGGCTATTTTTTGTCAAACAATTAACGAAATACTAAGAAGGTCTTTTTATGCTTTAAGCGACACCAAAACAGCCCTAAGAGTAGACAGTTCAGCAACATTTTTTAATTTAGCTTTTATGTCAATATTGGTATTAAAAAGTAACTGGGGCATTTTAGTGTTAGCAACCGGTATCTCCCTCTCTAATTTTATCCGCCTTTTCTTGTTTCTCCTGATGTTGAAAAAGAAAATTGGCTTAGATATTAATAGGAAAATAATTTTTAGTATCACCGAAATGGGAATATTCGCCATTGCCGCCTCTTTATCAACTTGGGGAGGAATGCGTGTTTTAGATAAATTTATTTTCAATACCAGCCGGGTCATTCCCCTAATTGGTTTAACGGCAACAGCAACACTTATTGGCATTGGCACTTATGTTTTCCTCTCTTATCTTTTTAAGATTAACGAATTCTATCAATTCCTTAATCTTACCAAGCGCGCCCTCTCCAAATCTGCTAAAATATAAAAACACATTCTAAGACCGTCATTCCCGCCTAGCCGGCGAGGCTGGCT
>PEZH01000026.1 GCA_002774085.1 Candidatus Shapirobacteria bacterium CG09_land_8_20_14_0_10_38_17
GGATCCGTACGATAGCTACCAGTTAAGATTAGCTCATACGAAAAGAGAGGGGTTGGAAGTTGATTTTGATGCGCTTTCATCCGGCGAAAGGGTATTGATGGCATTGGTAGCTTCTGTTTATAAAACTTCTACCGATAAGCATTTCCCAAGTTTACTGCTACTTGATGAGGTGGATACTTCGCTTCACCCATCAATGATGCAAAATTTACTTGATGTGATAAGCGACATTTTTCTTTCAAGAGGAGTGAGAGTTATTTTGGTTACCCATTCTCCAACTACCATCGCTCTTGCTCCCGACGAATCGATTTATGTGATGAATAAAAACGGTCAAGACAGGATAGTTAAAACAGATAAAAACAAAGCATTAAGTATTCTGACACAGGGCTTCGCAACATTAGATGAGGGTATTAAATTATTTGACCAGATAAGCAGAAAGAAACTGGCGGTGATTACAGGGGGGCACAATACCGGTTATATTCAAAAAGCAATAGATTATTTTGGACCAACTATTAAAAATGATGTTGAAATTATTAGTGGTATTGAGAGTAGATCGGGAAAAGAACAATTAAAGGTGCTTTTTGAGTTTTTTATACGCGCCCCTCATGATAACAAGGTAGTTTTTGTTTGGGACCCGGACATGACAGCAAAAATAAGCGACAAGAATAACACGATCCCTTTCATACTAGAGAAGAATCAAAACAATAAAAAGGTTACAACTGGGATCGAGAATTTATTTGGTGAGAATCTTTTTGCCGACGAATTTTACATTGAGAAACCAAAAGCTGACGGAGGGTATCACAAAAGTTTAGATAAAAATAAGTTTAAGATACATATACTAGCCAACGGAACTGAAAATGATTTTGAGCAATTCAAGCCCTTGATTGAAAAATTGAAAGAATTGCTTAATAATAAAAACTAACCAACCCACCACCAAATTTGAGGTCCCGCCGTCCGAAAAAATCGCTGGGGGTTTCCAGTAGGCGGGCAAAAAGAAAAGGGGGTCTGGGGAAAATGAATTTTTGCCTACCTACTTTGTCCGCCGTCAGGCGGCGAGCCGCTGGGGCGGGTTTCTGCTCGTCAGGACATCCGCCAATTGGCGGATTGCTTAAAAAAGGTTCGCACTTCGTTCAGCAATTGCGACCAAAGAAAAATATTCTCTTAATCCTCCCTCTTTCGTTGCAACTCCAAAACAAATTTGTTAAAATGAGTTCGTATGAGAGCTAAAGATAAAAAGAAACTCCTCCGCTTGGAAAAAGAAAAAAACTTCTTTCCAAAATTACCAGAAAAACTTCAAGATATCTTAGAAAAAGAAAAGATTAAGAATAATATTCTTCGCCACCAAGAACAAACAGAGTGGACCTTGGGCCAAGCCATTAAGATGGGTTGGGAAGAGATGAATGAAGAAGAAAGAAAAACAATCTTAGAATTAGCCTCTCTTTCAAAACAATTAAAAAAGCAACTTAAAAAAGCTTTTAGGCAAGACAGAAATTAAAATAAGAATAAAAAATGAGCTCTCCCTGTATTTTTTGTCAAATTGTCAATGGTAAAATCCCTGCCGAAAAAATCTATGAGGATAACAATACTTTGGCGTTTTTGGATATTAACCCTCTTTGCCGCGGACACGTTTTAGTTATCCCCAAAAAACATTATGAAAATATCTTTGATCTTCCTTCAAAAGAATTAATCAATCTTATTGCCACCGCCCAAAAGATTGCCCAAATGATAAAGAAAAATTTAGGGGCAACGGGCATCAATTTACTCCATGCCAGCGGGAAGGATGCTCAACAATCAGTTTTTCATTTCCACATCCATGTTGTTCCCCGCTATCCTAACGACGGATTAAACACTTGGCCCTCAAGCCGTTACCAAGAAAAAGATTTGAGAAAAGTTAAAAAAGCACTTTGTCAATAATAAAATGGCTCAAAAAGAATTAAGTTTCATTAAAATTAGCCTCCCCAAGGGCAATGAATATACCACCGAACAAACCGAAGCCCTGTTAGCCAATATTACCAGGGGTAAACAATCTTTCTTTAAAGACCTCTTTAAAAAAGAAAACCCCCTATTGATTTTAATAATTACTCTCCAAGAACAAACCATCCGCTTTATGGTTGGCATCCCTCAAGAAAAAATTAATTTTCTCCAGAGCCAAATATTATCTCAATATCCCGATGCGCTTATTAACCTTTCCAAAAACCCCTTTCTCAAACTGACAGACACTAAAGATGCTGTTTTTGCCAATCTTATTCTTAGCCGCTCTCCCGCCTATCCTCTAAAAACTGCGGCCGCTTTTCAAGATACTGATCCCCTCTCCTCTATCCTCTCGACATTAGCCAAAATAAGGAGTCCTGAAAGTTGGGGTTACTTTCAAATCATTCTCTCACCGGCGCCAAAATCATTTACCCGAAATTTAGAAAATAAAATCACCCAAGGGGTTAAAAATGCCGAGGGTATTTATCAAGCCCATCCTGACCGGGCTATTTTTGAAGAAAAATTAAAAAAGGCCCTTCTTGTTGCCTCACTACGACTGGCCACTTCCGATAAAACCATTCTTGATGAATTAGCTGGCAGTTTTGGCATCTACACTAACTCCCAAGGAAACAGCTTAACAATTAAAAAACCTAATATTTTTAGCAAAAATAAAGTCAAAAAGGCAATTCTCAATCATCAAGTTAGCTCACCCCAAAACATTCTCAACCTTGAAGAAATTGCTTCCCTGTGGCACCTGCCTACCGGCAAAATCAACCTACCCAATCTTTCTTGGGGCCGCACTATCACCACCCAAGCCCCGGCTGATCTACCCGTAGCCGAGAATCTGACTGAAGAAGAGAAAAAAACTGTCTGCTTTTTGGCCAAAACCGAATTTAAGAATAAAGTTACCAATTTTGGCCTTAAAAAGGCCGACCGCCGCCTTCATTTTTATACCATTGGAAAAACCGGCACCGGTAAATCAACCTTAATTGCCAATATGGCTATTTCTGATATTAGAAAAGGGGAGGGGGTGGCGGTCATTGACCCCCACGGCGATTTGATCAATATTCTGTTGGACTACATTCCTCACCAACGCTTAAATGACATCTGTTACTTTAACCCCGCCGATCGTGATTTTACCTATCCGCTTAATCCCCTTGAGGTGCAAAACCCAGAACAGAAAGAATTAGTTGCTTCTGGCATTGTGGCTATTTTTCAAAAACTTTATGGCTATTCTTGGGGTCCCCGCTTAGAGCATATTTTAAGAAACAGCCTCTTAACTTTAGTAGAAATTCCCGAAACGACTCTTGTTGACGTGGTCAGGATTTTAACTGAATCAGGCTTTCGACAAAAAATCGTCAACCGCTTAGAAAGCCCTACCTTGCGTTCTTTTTGGGAAAACGAATTCGGGAAAATGCCCAACCGCCTGCGCGAAGAAGCCATTTCTCCCATCTTAAATAAAGTGGGCCAGTTTGTTTCCTCACCCTTAATTCGGAAAATCATCCAAACTCCAAAGTCAAAAATAAATTTAGAAAAAATAATGAATGAAGGGCAAATTCTTTTAGCCGACCTTTCACAGGGGAAACTGGGCGAGGACAATTCTTCTCTTCTGGGAGCAATGCTGATTACCCAAATTCAGTTGGCGGTGATGAACCGAGTTTACCAGAGCGAGGAAAGCCGCCGTGACTTTTATCTTTATGTTGATGAATTTCAAAACTTTGCCACCAACTCTTTTATTAAAATCTTATCCGAAGCCCGAAAATACCGGCTTAATCTAACCTTAGCTAATCAATATATGGCCCAGCTTGAGCCAGCTATTCAAAGCGCTATTTTTGGCAATGTCGGGTCGCTGGCTTCTTTTGTAGTGGGCAACGAAGACGCCCATATTTTAGCCCGGGAGTTTGCCCCCAACTATGAAGAAAATGACCTAATCTCTTTAGACCGCTTCCAGATTCTAACTAAGTTGGCAATTAGCGGTCGCACCTCTACGCCATTTTTAGCCTATACCTTGCCCCTTCCCGACTGCCGCAATCAACAAAGGGGAAAAGTCATCCAAGCCTCTCAACAAAGATTTGGGAAAAAGATAAAATAGAAAAATTGACGTCTCCTTGAAAATCTGCTATAATTCCAGCCAAGTTAGAACTAAGAATCAAAAGCGATTCCAAAAGTCCTAATTGTTCTTTGAAATATTCAGTTGGTTGATAGTTATCCGTCTCAATGGCGAGATGGTGAAACTATAAACATCCCAGAAGATCCTTGGAAGAGAATCTTTAAAAGACCAAGGATATTTAGTTATCCTGATTGCCCTAATCGGCGTTTCTGTCTTAATTGACAGCTAAGAGCCACTAATCCCAAGGGGATTGAATAAAAAGGCGACAGAATAACTCATATCCAAAAATCTTGCCAAGATTACTCCAACAAGCATCGAAGCCCGATTGTCGGGAAGCTGATTAGATTAAGTCTAATCAGACAAACCTTTATTCGCTCGAAAGGAGTGAAAAAATGGGTAGACCATTTGGCGGTGGAGGATTCGGAGGAAATCCCTCCAGAAAACCTCTCGGTGGTGGCTTCCCTTCGATACAAGTAGGGGGCAGAACTATGTACCCCGATATCCAGGGAGAGCTTCACACCACCCCGGCCGAGGCAATTCTTGCCAACCAGCGTCTTGAGCCTGACTTTAGCCGAGGTGCCAGCGGAGGATGCGACCAAGATCCCGACAAGGCTTCAAGGTAGCATCATTTACAACTGAATAAGTGGTAAAAAAAGAAAGAAGATTGTCGCTAAAGCGATAAAGCATGTTGCCACCATGCTAGGCAATAAAACCCAATCTTCTTTCTTCTCTCCTCTTAAATTACTCGATCATTGATTAATTATTTTTTAATCTAAGCAATAGGGGGTGAAATATAAATATGGAAAAGAATCAAAAAGATAATCAAGGCTCGAATAAACAATCGAACTATTTTGACGGCACTGCCGGGCCGGAAGAATTAGCTCACCTTCAAGACTTAATCGAAAAGTTAACCGATAAAGAGTTGGCAGACTTAGCAAAGAGAGTGGGAATAAAGTTTTATCCTCCACCGGGTGAGGAGGTATCAAGAGAAGATTATGAAATAGTCATCGACGAATCTGACCGAGAAGTTTTCTACCGAGAATACCGAAAAATTATTGAAGCGAAAAAAAGCTCAAAAAGGTAAACCTCTCAATTTTCCCTTATTTTTTTGTTTTTAAAAACCGACATAATCGTTTTAACTTCATCATTATTTAAATTTCCCATCAAGCCAATATTTATCTTTGAAAAATCAAAGATATTTTTTGCCAAAGGATTAATCTCTTCTATTGAAGTTGCTCTAACCATTTCCATATATTCATCCGGAAGCCTAATTTTCCTACCACTAAGCTCTTCTTCAACAATCCAATTAGCAATCTGTTGTGGTGTTACAAAATTAAAGCAAACCACATTTCTTTGGTATAAATTCTTCGCCTTTTGTGTTTCCCTTTCACTAACACCATTATTTTTAATCTTTTCTAGCCCTCTTTTAATTAACTTCATAGACAAGAAAAGCTTTTCTTTAGTGGTTGACCCGGCGATGATAAACTCACCCATAAAAGGAAAACTTGATGTCCCGCTACCAACAAAATAAACTAAGTTGTTATCTTCTCTTAGGAGCTTAGACAACCTTGAGGATTGACTACCGCCAACGATAAATCCTAAAAGCTCTAATTGAAGATTTTTTTTTATTTCCACTTCTTTAGTGCCAAAAGTAGGAAAGCTAAGAAAAAATCTGATTTGGTTTGATTTATCTTTTTGATGATAAATCAGAAAACCAGAATAAGTAATTTTTAGCTTATGAGGTTCTTTGATTTCTTCTCTGTTTTTCTGCTTGCCAAAACTATTTTTGATCTTCGCCATAATTTCTTTTTGGTTAAAATTGCCGGCAACAGAAAGAATCATATTAGCTGGTTGATAGTACTTATTTTTCCACTCTAAAAGTTCCTTTCTGGTGAATGATTTGATAGTTTCCGGCTTGCCCAAAAAACCATATTGATAAATATTTTTACCCTTTGTTCTTTTTAAAAACGTCTTTTGCGTAAATTGATTTTTAGGTTCAGACCAATAGTCAAAATACTCATTCAAAATAATTTGTCTGACGTGGTCAATCCGAGATGGGGGCAAAGTAGAAAGAAAAACAAGCTCGTATAAAAAATCAAGCGCCTTTCCTCCTTTTTTAGACGGAGAGTTTACATAATAAAGAGTATTAAACTTACTGGTTTGCGCATTTTGATACATTCCCTCAAACTCAATCGCCTCCGAGAGAAGCTTGAAGCTTTTATAATTCTTAGTCCCCTGATGGATAAAATGCTCTAAAAAGTGAGAGATGCCGTTATTTCTTCTGTTTTCGTTAATTACCCCAACTTTAACATATAGAGTGACATAAAAAGTTTTAACTGTTTTTATATTAACAAGAAATACAGTTAAGCCGTTGGGAAAGAATAATTTTTGGTAAGGAAGTTTCTTTACCACAAGGTTATTTTAACATATTCTCCCCCTGTTTTTATTTCCTCTGAAAATAATTTGATAAAACCTCTTTTTTCTAATATTCTAATACCTGAATATTAGGGTATTAGAAAAGTATCAAAAGGTTAAAGCAATCTTGTTTTTTGGCAAAAAACAGAGACTCACGGACAAAACCCGTGGCTTTCGCCTTTCTTGAAATAAACTCCCTACTTCATTATATTGAACTCATCTGATAAAATAGCTATATAATATATTGTAGTAGCGACATTCATTGAAATGAATCATCAACAACTCCCTTATCGCGATGGCCATTTAGTGGTTATCTATGATACCCGCATCATCGAAAATCACTATAAGAAAAATGACTTTAAAAAGAAAATTGGCTACTTTTGCCTTATTCTTTATCTCGTCAGCCTAAGTCTAATAGCGCAACCAATTATTGCCGTTAAAAATTATCACCAATCACCTAAAACAACTGTCTCAACAGCAAAAAATATATCAGAAAATCAAAAACAAACAAACAACTTTAATCTCGCCGACTGGCTTAACAAAAAAGGTATTACTTCTATACCCGATAATAATTTCAGTTTGATCATCCCCCAAATAGATATCAACACTAAAGTAATTCCCTTGGTAGATTTGGCCGATGAAAATGCTACTCAAAAAGCTCTTAAAACAGGTGTCGTTCAAGCCAAGGGTAGCTCCTCTCCAGGACAGCTAGGAACAATATATATCTTTGGCCATTCAACCGACTCTCCCTGGCATATTAAACTCTACAATGCTATTTTCTATCCCCTTAAAGATGTAGAAGAAGGTAGCGAAATTATTATTATTTACGAAGGCAATCCTTTCATTTACCAGGTGGAAGAAAAAAAAATTATCAGCGCTAACGATCTTCAATATCTTACCAATCCATCAGAGAAAGAAAAATTAATTTTGCTCACTTGCTGGCCGCCGGGAACAACGTTGAAAAGACTCTTAATAGTCGCTATAAGGACTTGACAAATCCCCACTTATATAATATTATATCTTTTACTTCTGCCCAAACATTTCTTCTGCCCTAAACAATAATCCAGGGAAATTTTTAAGCCAATCAATAATGAAATTTAAATTTAATCTCATTGTTTTTCTGCTTTCTCTTGCTATCTTGAATATAATATTGGTAAGACCCTCTTTGGCGAGTGTCCGTTGCGAAACTCAATATGGCGGCGGCCAGGTTTGTATAAAAACCGGCGAACTACAAATAAACAAAAAGGTTTGGGATCCCCAAAACCAAACATTTGTTGATAACTTAGGAATTACCAGCTATAAATTTACGGCGAACGAGGAAATAACTTTCCAAATAGAAGTTAAAAACGTCGGTGATGAAACCTTTGATAGGGTTAATGTTCAAGACACTCTCCCCAACTATTTAGAATTTTCTTCGGGAAAACTTTCTTTCGAAATAGATAATCTTGAGCCGGGCGAAACGGAAACACGAGAAATAAAAGCTAAGGTTGTTTCCATCAACCAACTGCCTAACGATAAAACTCTCATTTGCGATGTCAACAATGTCGAAGGATGGGCTAATGACGAAAAAGATAAAGACACCGCTCAAATTTGTATTGAGAAAAGAGTTTTAGGAATTACCAATCTTCCTCCCACCGGCCCCAAAGACTGGCTAATTGTCTCTCTTTCATCGCTTTTAAGCGGCACACTGGCAATTTATTTTTTAAAGAATAGTCAAAAGAAAATTCAAAGGGAGGTGAAAATATGAGGAAAGAAATTAACAGAAGAGAATTTTTGAAAGGGGCAGGTATTTGGGTGGCAGGGATAGCTCTTGGCGGTTGTACTAAGAGAAAAGAAGACCCAGCAATAACCGAGCAACCAACAGTGAAACCAACAGCAACACCAACTATAGAGACGCCAACCGTAACTACCAAAGAATCAATAAAAGTAGAAACACCAACGATGACAGTAACACCAGAAGTGAACAAAATAGTCATTGAGGGGATAATTTTAACCAATGTGCCTAAGGAAGTTGATAGTAATATCGTTGATGTTGCCAAAGGCGAATTTGAAAATAAAACCGGTGTTGCTCCCCACATTTTTGCTGATCCGGGAGGGCTGTTAGTTGGACCTGATTTTGGTTACGAGGGTAAAGAAAATCCTTGGGGCAATAATCCTGGAGGATGGAAGACAATGTATGAAAGTGAAGGCAGTATTCAAGGAATTAGCCCCGTTAACCAAGAAGTAATTCGTTGGGCAGGAGAAGCATATCAAAATTTGCCAGAGGGAGGATTCATCCTTTTCTCAGGAGGGCAAATGACAGTAGAACTCGGAAAAATTAACATTAAGATGCTCGATAAGGGCCCAGGTCATAATTATTTCTTTGCTGCTCGTGGGTTATACCCCGACGGTAGACAAGATACAGATCGCAACATTCAGGTTAAAATTACCGATTATATCCCAGGTCATATAGAAATTAATGAATATCAAAGCAAAAAGGGGACTAATTTAGCTTTTATTTCAGAAGAGCAACTCTTGCAAAAAGTAACTACCAGTCACTCAAGTGGCACCAACTGCGGCGCAGAAGGATGCTCTACTTTAACCATAGTCGCCTTAGATGTTAATACCGGCGCTTTGGAGATTTATAATCATCGCCAAGAAGAAAGTAATAGTTTAGAAAAAGCTCTAGCCAAGGCAGAAGAAGGCTGGCAGTTAGTTTATAGCAATTATAGAGAAGTTGAGAAGTAAAGTAAATTACTATTAACTATGGCCAGCAAACTTTTTGGCAGTATTGCTTCTTGGATAAAAGAGCAAAAGTTTGTTTTGTTGCTAATTACCATTAGCCTTTTTTTAGCAGCAAGAAATTACCAGCCAGAAACTTGGCTCTCCGGCTGGGATACCCTTCATCCGGAGTTTAGTTTCTCTCTTTATTTTAAGAGAATTTTCTTTGGCGTTTGGCAGGAACATCAAGGCTTAGGAGCCGTTGCTTCTCAGGCTCATCCCGCCGAGCTAGTCCGAATGATCACTTATTACCCTCTATCTTTTTTTCTTTCCCCCTCGTTCCTGCGTTACAGTTATTTCTTCCTCACCCTAATCTTAGGTCCTTTAGGGGTCTACTACTTTTTAGAAAAAATCGTTATCCCCAAAAATATTGCCAAAACTTCACGCCAAGCCGCTTCGTTTTGCGGCGGGCTTTTATATCTCCTTAATTTAGGCACTCTTCAACATTACTATCTTCCTTTGGAAATGTTTGCCACCCAATACGCTGCCTTAGGCTGGCTTTTTCTTTGGGTTAGCAAATTTTTTAAGGGCGGACAGAAAAAAAATTTGCTTTGGCTTGCCGTTACTACCCTCTTGGCCGCCCCCGCCGCCCATACGGCCACTCTTTTCTTTGCTTATTTCTTAGGACTGTCTCTCTATGTAGTCACTTTAATGTTTTTCTCTTTTTCCAAAAAAAATATCCGCAAGGGTTTGGCAATTTTATCAGTTACCTTTCTACTTAACTGTTTTTGGCTTCTACCCAATCTTTATTTTATTAAAAGCCATGGTCAAGAAGTGGTTAATTCTAAAATACACCGCCAATTTTCCCAACAAGCCTTTCTTACCGGTCAAAAATTCGGTACCCTAAAAAACACCGCTTTCTTGAAAAATTTTCTTTTCGATTGGGGAGAATACGACGACGACAAAAAAGAATTTGTCCGCGTCTTTAACGAATGGACTCCCAACCTTAAAAAACCAATAGCAATAATTACTGAGTATAGCGTTTTTTTCATAGTGGCTTTGGGTATTTTAATTTCTATTAAAAAAAAGAACAAATACGCAATCGCCCTTCTCCCCATTTTTTTAGTTTCTTTTTCCTTTATCACTAATAATATTGCCCCCACCAAAATAATATTTTCCTTTTGTCAAGAAAAAATCCCTCTTTTTAAAGAGGCTTTGCGATTCCCATTTACTAAATTTTCTCTTCTTTTAATGTTTTCCTTCGCCGTTTATTTTTCCATCGCCTTAAGTTTTATTTACCAGTTTTTGGAAAAACATCCCTTTGCTCATCAAAAAAATATTGTTCTATTAACAATGCTTTTAATTTTCACCGCCCTTGGTTATTATATGCTGCCCGCCCTTACCAGCCATCTAATTAGTCCCAGTATGAAAGTAAAGTTTCCTTCAGAATACTTTGAGTCCTTCCAGTGGCTCAACCAACAAGAAAAAACGGGAAGAATTGCCCCTTTTCCATTACACACTTTTCGGGGCTGGCAATACTACCTTTGGGGCTACGAAGGCGCCGGCTTTGAATGGTTTGGTTTAAGTCAACCTCTTTTAGCCCGTGAATTCGATCGCTGGTCACCCTATAATGAAAACTACTATTGGGAAATTTCCTATGCCTTTTATTCCGGTAATTTAAACTTATTAGAAAGTGTCTTAGAAAAATATCAAGTCCATTGGCTTTGGGTTGATAAAAATATTTTCGACCCCTCATCGGCTAAGGGCACCTATTTTGATGAACTCACTAAAATGCTTTCTTCTTCCTCAAAAATTTCCCTTAAAAAGGAGTTTGGCAAAATAAAAATTTATGAGGTTAGCTTAAAAACCCAATATCAAAACTTTATTAGTCTCTCTAAGATTCCCGTCAATATTAGTCCAAAATACAACTGGAATAATTACGATTTAGCTTATTTAGAAAATGAGGATTATCTCACCGATCCCCAATCCCCACCTCAAGCATATTATCCCTTTCGTTCTCTTTTCACCGGCCGATCTCGAGAAGATTTAGAATTTAGCCTTGAAGATAAAAAAGACTATTTTCTTTTCAAGGCGCCAATAAATCAAGAGCTGCCAAATTATTACTTAGACATCCCTCCTTCTTATCAAAAAGAGCTTTTATCAGTTACCCCTTATGATTTAAGTGAAATTCAATATCAAAGCCCAGAAATATATTATAATGGTAATGTTTTAGAAGTAATTATTCCCAAAGAAGAAGGATATTTTAGCGCCAACATTGAGCCGGCTAATAAATACCAAGAGCTAAAACCGAAAAACTGCGATCAATTTAGTTCCGAAGGAATAGTTGAAAACAAAATTATTCAAGAAAACGGGGAAAAGTTCTTACGTCTTAGCGCTATTAATGCTTATAACTGTAGCGCTTCATTTTGGCTCCCTAATCTTTCCCACCAATACGCCTACCTAATTAGTGTTGAGAGTCGCAACTTAGAAGGCCAAAGTTTTCTTTTTTGGTTAGAAAACTTAAATATTAGAAAGGCGGATATTGAATCTTACTTACCCTTGGACAAAGAAATAACCACTTCTTATTTTATCCAACCGCCTATGGAAAAAGATAGCTTAGGATACGCTCTTCATTTTGATAATATTTCCATTGGCCAAGCAAAAGCTACCAATGACTTAGGCAAAATTACTGTTAATCTCATTCCTTTTAATTTTCTTACTTCTTTAAAAATTGTTCCCGCCGAAAGCAACGACAATAACAATCCGAAAGAGACATTCAATATTGACAACTTTGAAGTCTATCATCCCAACCCCAGTTTCTATAAAGTAAAAATTAAAAATCTTAATAACACTGAACCGATTTTGCTCACTCTTTCTCAATCCTTTGAAAAAGGCTGGCTGGCGTTTCAAGTTAAAAGTCCAGAGTTAAAAATTAAATCCGCCAGCTGGCGGACAGAGCTCGAAATCAAAAAACTAAAAAAGCATGTCCTATTTAACAATTGGGCTAATGGCTGGATTATAGATAATTATAGCGAGGAGGAAAGCCAAGAAATCATTATTTTCTTTTGGCCTCAACTTTTAGAGTATTGGGGATTTCTAATCATCCCCGCCACTCTAATTTTGATAAAGAAAATCAGGCACTAATTTTCTCTAAAAAATCCAAACCTTCTTGGGCACGATCCCTTTCAAAATGCCGGCGGGCGGGAGCCAATTTAACAATCAGCCAATCAGCTACCGCCGTTTTCAAGTCCTGAGGATGAAGCCGGCCATTTTTATAATCCCCCTCTAACTGACGATAAGAATAATAGGTCTTATTACCGCCAAACTTAGCCGCTCGAACCACTCTAAATTCGCCTTCATCCTGTCCCCAAAAAACAAGATATTTAGTCCAATTTAAAATGGGATTAAAGCTTACCTGCGGCGGGCAAAAAGCCTTATCCACCTTTTCTCTAATTTCCTCAGGACTATCATGAATAAAAATAGCCGAGTTGGGTTTGGATTTACTCATTTTAAAAGCGGTGGCAAAAATATCCTTTTCCATATCTCGTTTAACAGGCCAAACCGAGGGCTTAACTAAAGAGAGTAAAAAATTATGATGAATCGCCACCGGAGCAATTTTTTCGCCTTTTTTATTTAAAAGTGGTGAGATTGTTAATTTTTTTGCCACCGCTCGCGCAACGACATGGGCCTTACGCTGATCAATTGCCGCTTGAGCAAGGTTTACCCCTAACGTGAAAATATCGGCCACTTGGAGGGGAGGATAAATTAGAGTGGCAAAATCAACCGCCTCGCCTTCTTTTTTTCCGGCAATAGTCACCGACCGCTTCACCCGAGAAAGAGTCACATTTTTAGAAACTTCCATTAAATTCTGCCAATGCCGGGTATCTTTATATAAATCGCTGGCTAAAATAAAATTAACCGCCCCGCTTTTAACCCCAAAACATTCAAGAGAGGCTTCCATCGCCTCCTGAAAATAATCACGAGCCACTTGGATGATATGATCCCAGTTACCGTCTAGCTTATTATTAATATAAGTGTGCCAGTCGGCCAAAAAAACATTGCATTCCACCCCGGCCTTGAGAAAATCAGCCACCTTACCCATGCACATCAAGCCCGTTCCCAAATGAACTTTGCCGGAAATTTCAAAACCAATATAATGGCGCAGTTTTTCGTTACCTTCTAAAAGATTTTTTAAATCTTTTTCTGTTAAAACTTCTTGAGTATTACGAGTAAGTAGATTTAGTTTGGTTTTAGTATCCATAACTATATATTTAAAAAATTTCTAATTATTAATTTCTAATCAATTACTAATTTTAAATTTCAAATTAAAAATTCAATAAAAATTAAGAATTAAAAATTGAAAATTAATAACGCATTTCCTTTATTCTACTACCCCTGAAGCATTGAGGCAAGCAATTAGATTTTCTTTTTTCTTCTCTTAAGCCACTTAGCAATGAAGATGATTATCAAAATTGCTCCCCAAATTGGCAAGTAAACCGCTACCCAAATGACCAACTTAGCAAAACTACGCAGAGTCTCAATTAAAGAACGAACTGCCTGTTTGAAAATTACTTTTGGCCGGAAAACTCCTTCAGGCTGATAGGGCAATGACAATTCATCAGTAGAAAGATATGTGGTTATTTTCGCCAACTTAGCTGTCTTTTCCCAATACTCTTTTCTCCCCTTTAAATTGTCTATCTGCGCTTGTAAACTTGTCAATTCCCGCTGAACCTTTAAAATATCCTCAACTTTCTCGGCCTTATTTAAAATTTCCTCAAATTTAGCCTTAGTTTTATTTAGAGTCTCCAACTTAGTCCCAATGTCCTCATATTGATCGGTAACATCTTTACCTAAAATATTTTCTGAACTGACCTTTACCGCCAAAGAGCGAAAATAATCAAGTGTCTCTGATAATTTTTCCGCCGGCACCCGAACAACTACAGTCGCAAAAGGCACTTCCTGGGGCTTATCTAAAGAAGCACTGACCATAAACCCACCTATTTCCTGAGTATAATTAACTACCTCTTTGCTTACCTGACGGACATCATTAACCACTAAAGAAAGGGATGAGGTTTGAACCACCAAACGCTCTTTGCTTTCTGAGGGAACAACTTCCTCTGGCGGGAGTAGGGCAGTAATTTCCCCCATTTTAGAAGATGCCACCATAGAACTTTCGTCTAAACCAACATTGCTATAACCTATCTGACGAGCAGACTGATTGCTAAGAAAATCTTTTGCTATTAAAACCAAAAGAATGACAATTAAAAAAGAGGCCAATTTATTTTTCTTCACCCAGCCAATAACTTTCATCATGTCTTTATATTAAATAAACAAAAGCTTTTTGTCAAACTAAAACAACAGCCGATAATTAAAATAGCCTCGCAAGGTGACTCCTTGCGAGGCTAAACATTGCTACATTGCTAAAAACCCTCATTCTGGTCCGCCAGCCGGCGGACTTATTACCTGTCATTCTCGACCTGACCAGCCTCGCCGATGAGGCGGGAAATTAGAAATTTTTTACCAATTAACAGCTCCCGATTACCATTCATTATTGACCAACTATTTTGTTTTCCTTTTTCACTATTAGCTTTTAGCTTGTTAATGATATAATATAAAACAGCATTTAGATTACTTTTACCTTTGCGATTTTAGATTTTCCAGGGGTGGCAGAGTGGTCAATTGCACCGGTCTGTAAAACCGGCGGGTTCCCCTTCGTAGGTTCGAATCCTACCCCCTGGACCTGTTAAAAATATTAAAACTCCTATTTAACCGATAATCGGCAAAGCTAATATGCTTCATAGCATGTTTAATAATGAAAGAGAGAGACGATAAACCAAGACTAAAACCAAAACCAGAAGTCTTTATTATCCGTCCCGAAAAAAGACCAATCTTAGAATATTTCAACCGTTGTCGGCCGCTTTACGGCTCCGATATCCGTGTGGACATAGAGGGTAATATTTTTTATCCCACTTGGCGTCAAGTCAGAAGAGAAGAAATAAATCCAGAAAATTACGACTTACTTTCCCGCAAAAGAATCCGACCGGAAATTTATCTTAATCTTTCTCTCTCTACCAAAAATCCATACGAATTGCGCATTCATCAGGTTAAAAAAGACGGCGGCAGTGTCGAAGCAGGCATTCGCTCCATCGAGCACGTTATCGAAACAGAAACAAAAAAAGAAACTCCCCAAGCAAAGATGGTCCAGGAAAGAATTAACCAACTTTTTAGTCTCTTTTCTAATTTTAGCTCCCTTACCAAAGAAGATTTCAAAATCATCCAGGGAGAAACTTATACCCAATTGGCCCGGGTAGGTTTTAATCCGGAAACAGTCATGTTAGAAGAGAAGCAAAAAATCAGTCATTGGCTAATCAAAGGAAGCGGCGGTAAAGACAGTCTTTCGAGATTAAATTCGCTCATCACCACGATGGCTCTACAAGCTGCTTATCATCGCGCTATTGAAAGAGAGCTAAGTATCGACCAAATCTTAACTAAATTTATCCGCATGCATGAAGCGCTCACTTTAGCCCGAGAATTTTCCCGGGAGATATTAACAGACGCTCATCAATGGCTTGAGCCACAAAGGCTACCAGCCTATTATCTTTTCCGCTATCCTCAAAAACCGCCCCAAAATGTTGGTGTTACCGTCGGCATCTTAAACACCCTTTCTTGGCAATTAACCCAACCGCCGGTCAAACCATACCGACCGACAGGACTTGCCGCCAGAGAGCCACTAATACAAGCGGTTGGTTTTTTAAAACAAAACCAACGCGAAGAAATTAACCAAAAAGGACTTTTCCAACAAGCTTCTACTGTTCTCCGGGAAACTTTAGAAAAATATCAAAGCGTTCACCCAACATCAGCTTAATTTTAATTCCATCAGAACAAATTAAGATGGCGATCGCCATAATTATTTGTTCGGAAACAACAATACTAATAGAATATAACCATGCCAACAAAATACGGGGAGACACCGTTGAGATCCTTAGTATCTAACAACGTAAATAAAATACACACGGGCTCACGCCCGTGGTATTTTGATCCGCCTTGTGCACTTGTTATATCGCTTCATCCTCGGGCTTACGCCCGAGGTTTTCGCTATCTTGGAATAAACTTACTTGAGGAATGAAGATTAAAACGTTATTAAAAATCAGAAATTAAATAATTCAAACAACTCAAACATCTCAAGCATCAAACATTAATCATCGTTCATTATCTCTTCGGTGATTGACGCTTAGCCCGCGCTTTCCCTGCTCGGCCGGGCTTGCGGCGTTCTTTTTCTCGAGGATCGCGGACTAATAGTCCCGCCTTCTTTAAAATCGGCCGATATTTCCTATCTTCCACCGTAGCTAAGGCACGTGATAATCCATGAATTGACGCCTCTAATTGGCCCATCGGTCCGCCACCGGCAACCTTAACGGTGACAAAAAACTTCCCTCCTGTTTTAGTTAATATAAAAGGCTTTTCAAATTTAATCCTATTAATCTTTTCCGGAAAATAAGCTTCTAATTTACGATCGTTAATTAAACTGTCCCCCTTACCTTTATAAAGCCACACCCTTGCCGTTGACCTCTTACGACTCCCCAAAGCCTTAACTAATGGTTTTTTAATTGATTTTTTAGCTTTAGCAATCATATTTATTATTAATCACCAATGGCGGGCGGGCATAAAGCACCGCTCCTACCAGTTTTTAAAATTTAAAATTTGGAATTTATGACTGTGAGTTTGTTTGTAATTTGGAACTTGTTATTTGAAATTTATCTTTATACGGATGTTCTTCCCCCGAGAAAATATAAAGCCGTTTAATCATTTTTGAACGCAACTTATTTTTAGGTAACATCCCCAAAACTGCATGTCTAACCACCTCATTTGGGGCTTTCTCCGCCATTCTCCTATAACTAACTTCTTTTAATCCACCCGGATAACCAGAATAACGCTGATAGACCTTTTGGTCTTCTTTCTTACCCGTCAATCTAACCTTCTGAGCGTTAATCACCACCACATGGTCACCACAATCAAGAGAAGGCGTAAAATATGGTTTGTTTTTACCTCGTAATAAAACGGCCATCTCTGTTGCCTCCCGACCCAAAATCTTATCTTTCAAATCAACCAAATACCATCTTCTTTTAATATTCCTTAATTTAGTAACAGAGGTTTTAGCTAACTTTATTTTCATATTTTCTTTTTTGTTTTTATTTTTTTACTACCCACTCTTTCTTTGCTCTCTTCTTTAGCCTCTCTTTCTTCGCTCTCTTTTATTAATTCCAATTTGACCATCATCGCTTGATCACCCCGCCTTGAACCAATCTTTACTAAACGAGTATAGCCACTTTTTCTATTTGGATATCGGGAAGCAATTTCTTTAATTAATTTTTGGACACCCTTAGAGGTTTTAAGAAAAGAATAAATAAAGCGGCGAGAAATAAGATTAGGCTGTTTTGCCTTATTAATTAAATCATCAATTTTCCCTTGGATGGCTTTAGTCTTAGCCTGAGTGGTAACTACCTTGCCGTTTTCAAAGAAAGTGGTCAAAAGATTAACAAAAAGAGCTTTGCGTGTGTTAGCGCTACGGCTTAGCTTTTTCCCCGCCCGCCTATGTCTCATACCCAATCCACCCCCTGCTTACGCAAAATCTTACCTATTAAAGCAATTGATTTTTTACCTAAATTTTTCACCTCCATCAAATCCCGAGAACTTACCCTTAAGATATCACCTGCCGTTTTATAACCACCCTTTTCTAAAGCATTAATTGTGCGTGCGGATAAATCTAATTCTGCCACACTTAGCTTTAAAACCCGAGGTGATTTCTCCTTAATAGTTTTTTTAGCCTTCTCATTAGGAATATAGATATAGTTAAAATAAGTCACTAAAATTTTGGCCGCTTCTTTTAGCGCCTTTTTAGGAGTAATCGTTCCGTCCGTCAAGATATCAATAGTTAGTTTGTCATAATTAGTAACTCGTCCCACTCGTGTATTATCAATAAAGTAATTAACTTTCAAAATAGGAGTAAAAATAGCATCAATGGGGATAAGCCCTACCGTTGACTGCGAAGCTTTACGCTCATCTGCCGGAGAATAACCAAATCCCTGTTCAACAATCATTTCCACTGCTAATTTAGTCTTTTTATCGGCCAAATGAGCCAAAACTAAATTTTTATTAATCACCCGCACCGTCGCCGGCGTCTTAATGTCCCCGGCAACCACTTGCCCCGACCCAACTTGGTCAATTTTAATTGTTACCGGCTTTTCGCTTTGACTGCTCAATCTCACTTTTTTAAAATTTAAAATTACCTCTACTAAATCCTCTTTCACCCCTGGTAAAGTAGTAAATTGATGTTGCGCACCGCTAAATTTAACATTAGTAATCGCCGCTCCCGGCAAAGCGGTCAAAAGAGCCCGACGCAGGGAATTTCCTAAAGTATGCCCGAACCCCTCCTGAAGGGGAGAAATCTCAAATTGGCTACGATTAGTCTCAATCTTTTTCTCGTCAATACTAAAAGTTAAATCCATATAGCAATAATAATTAAAAATTAAGAACCATTGTTACGTTATTGTAATGTCATCCTAAGGGCACCATAAGCGACCGAAGGATCCCGTTTGGAAACAAGGTTACCTCTTCCCTACGGGATTCTTCTCCCGCCG
>PEZH01000023.1 GCA_002774085.1 Candidatus Shapirobacteria bacterium CG09_land_8_20_14_0_10_38_17
TGACTTTCATTGAAATGATAATAAAATAATGTTTGATGTTTGAGACGTTTGAGGTTGGATGTTAATTACAATCCAAGCAGTTCCAACGTTTCAAGCGTTTAAACAGTTTTATATTAACTAATTAACGGATTAACGAATTTCAGATCTTTACGCTTTACCCTTTACGCATTACAAATTTCAGGTTTGTTTAAGATTTTGAATTTAAGATGGTAGCTTATTCTTTTAGATAGACGATACAAGATATAAGGATACATGATAAATCAAACTTAAAATTTAAATGTTAAAACCTTAGATCTTAGTTAATTAGTTATCTTAATTTACTCATGAAGATCGCTTTAGTCTACGATTGGCTTGATTCTTGGGGAGGAGCAGAAAGAGTTTTATTATTATTTCACAAAATTTTTCCCACCGCTCCTATATACACTTCAATATATAATAGTAAAAGGGCTTCTTGGGCAAAAACTTTTCAAGTTAAGGCTTCTTTTTTACAAAAGATGCCCTTGGCAAAAAAGCAACGTAAATATTACCTACCGTTTTTTCCTGCCGCCTTTGAAAATTTCAACTTCGACCAATATGATTTAGTTATCTCTATTGCGAGTTTCGCCGCCAAAGGAATAATCACTAAACCCCACACTCGCCATATTTGCTATCTTTTAACACCAACACGATTTTTATGGAATGATCAGAAAGACTATTTTAATAATAATTTCCAAAAGAAACTGAGCGAGCCTATTTTCCGCTATTTGAAAAAATGGGATAAAATCGCCGCCCAGCGGCCCGATCAAATAATTGGTATTTCCAAAAATATCGCCCGAAGATGTCAAAAATACTACCAAAGAAGGGTTAGTCAAATCATTTATCCGCCGGTAGACACAAAAAGGTTCCATATTAAAGAGCAAGGCTTTGAAAAGAAAAGACCTTACCCTTTCTTCCTTTTAGTTTCCCGCCTTGAACCCTATAAAAAAACGGACCTGGCCATCAAAGCCTTCAACGATTTAGGCTGGAACCTGAAAATAATTGGTCAAGGAAGTCAATTAAAGAAACTCAAAAAAATGGCTAAACCTAATATTGAATTTTTAGGTCATTTGACAGACAAACAGATTTTAGACTATTATCAAACTTGCCGAGGAGTCATCTATCCTCAAGAAGAGGATTTTGGCTTGGTTCCCTTAGAAGCCCAAGCTTGCGGTAAGCCAGTAATTGCCTATAAAAAAGGTGGAGCAAGAGAAACGATTATCAAAAATAAAACCGGCGCTTTTTTTAAACCGCAAAATGAGAAAGCGCTTGTAAAAGCTCTATTAAAATTTAATGATAAAAGTTATAATAAGAAAAGTTGTCGAAGAAACGCAGAAAAATTTAATGAAAAAAAATTCACTAAAGCTTGGGAAAAATTAGTCAATCAAAATGCCTAAAAAAGAAGAGACAAATAATTATTATTCTTTAATTGTTTGTGGTGGAGGAGGAAGCAGATTATGGCCTCTTTCGAGGCAAAAAAAACCTAAACAGTTCATTAGTCTTTTTACCAAAGAAACTCTTCTTCAAAAGACAATAACTCGAGCCCAAAAAATAACCCCAATGAGCCGGATCTTTTTAGTTGCCGGTCGGGAATATGTTGGTGATATTCTCAAAACCAACCCCCAAATTAACCCCAATAATATCATTGTTGAGCCGGACAAAAAACACACCGCTATCGCCATGATTTTAGGGGCGGCAAGAATTGCTCAAATTAACTCCCGGGCAACAATTATTAATCTTTGGTCAGATCAATACATCGAAAACGAACAAAATTTTAGCGCCGATTTAAAAAAAGCGGCTCAATCAGTTAACGAGCGGAAAAGCTTAGCTACCTTAGGAATCAAGCCCACATTTCCCCACACCGGCTTGGGTTATATTAAAACCGGACAAGAAATAAAAAAAGGAGTCTTTAAGGTAAATGGTTTTATTGAAAAACCAAACATTAAAATTGCCCAAAAGTTTATAGAAAGTGGCCAGCACTACTGGAATTTAGGCACCTATATCTGGCCGGCGGAAGTATTTTTCCAGGAACTTAAAAAACTAAATCCTCCTCTTTATAATGCTTATCAAAAAATAAGAAAAAGCTTAGGCAAAGAAAATGAGTGGGAAGAAACCAAAAAGGTTTATGGGAAGATAAAACCTATCTCAATAGATGAGGCGGTAGCCCAAAAAACAAAAAATATGCTGATGATAAGAGCAACTTTTGATTGGTGTGATATTGGCGATTGGCAGGCAATCTGGGAAAAAAGTAAAAAAAATAAAAATAAAAACGTCATCTTAAATCCACTTAATAAAAAGGGTAAAATAATTATTTTGGATAGTAAAAATAACTTAATTCGCGCTGATAATAAACTAATTGCTGTCTGTGATATTAGTGATTTAATTATTGTTGATACCGCCGATGCCCTGTTAGTTTGCCGCCGAGATAAATCTCAAAAAGTAAAAGATTTGGTTGATAAAATTAAAGAAATAAATCCAGAGTATGTTTAATAAAGAAAAAAAATATTTTTTTACTAAACGGCTTTTAGACATTGCTTTAGCAATCATTCTTCTGATTATATTTTCTCCTGTCTGTTTAACCACGGCTATAGCGATAAAAATTGATTCACCTCAAGGGCCAATATTGGCTGACGTTCCCCCCAGAGTAGGTAAAAAAAGAAAGCGCTTTAAAATTTACAAGTTTCGCTCGATGATTCCCAACGCTCACCAACTTTTAAGAGAAGACCCTAAATTCAAAAAACTATACGAAGAATATAAAAAAAACAGCTATAAATTAAAAAAAGATCCACGGATTACCCGAGTAGGAGCTTTTATCCGCAAACATTCCATAGACGAGATCCCTCAATTAATCAATGTTTTAAGGGGCGAAATGAGTGTTATCGGTCCTCGGCCTTATTATTTTGACGAATTGGCAGAACAGCAAAAAAAGCACCCCCAAACCAAAAAGTTGATCAAACAAATGTTAGAAGTTAAACCGGGTATCACCGGCCTTTGGCAAGTTTCTGGACGATCCGATGTCGATTTTGAAAAAAGAATTACCTTAGATGCCCAATACGCACAGCGAAAAAATCTACTTGATGATATGATAATATTATTAAAATCGCCTTGGGTAGTTATCAGTGGTAAAGGAGCATCGTGAAAAATTTCAAATTTCAAATTTCAAATTTCAAATCAAAGAAAGAAGAAATTCCTCATTTGGGTTTAGAAGACTCCCCAATGCAAAACTCCCTCTTTTCCAAAAAAGCCTCAAAAAAAGTTTTTATCACTGCCGGGGGAGCTTTAATTATCTTACTAATCTTGATTTGGTTTTTTGCTGTTAATCCTGTTTTGACCCTTAAAGATAACCTCCAAAAAAGTCAAGGACTATTTGCCGAAGCCCAACAGGGCTTATCAGAAAAAAACTTGCCTTTTTTAGAAGAAAAAATTTCTCAGGGGACCACGCTATTAGCCAACTGTAATCAACCGCTGAAAAAATTAGCCTGGCTAAAGATTATTCCCAAAATTGGTGGATACTATCGAAATGGGAAGTTAATCTTAGAATCTGCCGATTATCTTTCCCAGAGCATTACCTTAACTATAGAGGCAATTTCTTCTTATACTGATATCTTAGGTTTCAAAAATGGGCAAGAAGCTACTTCGTCCGGAGAAACCACCCAAGGCAGAATTCAATTTTTGCTCGAAAGCGGCCAAGATTTGGCCGGTAAGATTGATGATATCCATCAAAATCTTAATTTAGCTAATGATAAAATTCAAGAAATTAACCCCCAATACCTACCCGATGAATTTCAGGGCATAAAGATAAAAGAAAAATTTGATCAAATTAAAGAAACCTTAGAACAAGCTAATCAATTAATGGGTGGATCAAAATCAATATTAGAAAACCTCTCTTATTTTTTAGGGAAAGAAGAGCCAAGAACTTATTTGGTTTTATTCCAAAACAATGCTGAATTACGATCAAGCGGCGGATTTCTCACCGCCTATGCTCTTCTAAAAGTTGACAACGGCCAGCCTACTCCTTTGTTGTCACAAGATATCTATGACTTAGACAACCGTTTAAACAAAAGAATTGAAGCGCCACGACCAATCAAAGACTATTTACCCAATGTTTATTACTGGAATCTACGCGACATGAATCTTTCTCCGGATTTTAAAGTTTCTATGGAAAATTTTTACCAATACTACCAAACTATTCCTCAAGTTTATGAAGCGGACGGAATTTTAGCGGTAGATACTCAATTTTTAGCTGACTTACTTTCTGTTTTGGGCCCAATTGGCGTCCCCAGCTGGGGAACTTTCTCAAGTGAAAGTGATGACCGTTGCTTTGGTTGCCCTCAAGTAATTTATGAATTAGAAAGGTTAGCCGACAAACCGACCAGCGAATTCCGAACCGATCGCAAAGCGGTTATCGGTCCCCTGATGCACTCAATTCTACTTAATATGATGGGGGCATCAGCGGAAAAAATGCCCAAGCTTTTTGAAGCCCTCATCACCAGCATTGAGGAAAAGCATGTTCTTTTTTATTTTCCTCAAGAAGAAAAACAAGAAGCAATTGAGGGGTTAAATTTAGGGGGAAGAATAAAAGAAACAGATAGCGACTACTTTCACCTCAATGATACTAACTTCGCCGGCGCCAAATCCAACATGTTTATCGAAGAAACAATAGAACAAAAAATTACGGTAGAAAGTGACGGCAGTATTATCCGTGAAGTGAAAGTAAAATACCAAAATCCCGCCCCGCCATCTGACTGCAATTTAGAAAGCGGCGGTCTTTGTTTAAATGGATTATATCGAAATTGGTTCCGATTTTATGTCCCTAAGGGGAGCACGCTTTTGGAAATGAAAGGTTCGGAAGTAGAACCATTAGTTTATGAAGAATTAGAAAAAACAGTTTTTGAAGGTTTTTTTGGCGATAAATATCCCCTCCATCCTCAAGGTGGAGTTACTTTAGTAAGTATAAAATATAAATTACCCTTTGAATATAAAAACCAAGATTCCTATTCTCTATTAATACAAAAGCAACCGGGTACTAAAAATCATCACTACCAGGTTTCATATGGAAAAGAGGTAAAAGAGTTTGACTTAAACAAGGATCGGATACTATCTTGGTAAAATGCACTCTTACAAAATAGAGGGAATTGTTTTGGGACGGCGTAATTTTGGCGAAGGCGATAGGGTAGTAACAATTTTATCTAAAGAGCGGGGGAAAATTTTGTTATTAGCCAAGGGAGTAAGAAAAATTTCCTCAAGACGAGGGCCGCACATTGAAGTTTTTAATCTTGTTCGTGGGCAAGTATTTTTAGGAAAAACGTGGGATATTTTAGGAGAGATAACCGCAATAGAAAATTTTCCCAGCCTAAGGCAGAGTCTTTCTCGCATCAGCGTTGCTTACGAAATGAGTGAAATTGTCAATAAATTTCTGCCCGAAGGAGAAAATAACTTAGCCGTCTTCAATTTACTTAAAACAAAATTTAGACAACTCAATAATACCAAATATCTTAATCTTGATAATTTTCTTTGGAGCTTTAAAGTCCATCTTTTAAACTTAACCGGCTTTTGGCCTAAGGGGAAAAAAATTAGCCGTTATCAAGTTGATCAATATATTGAAGCGATCACCCAAAGCAAAATCAAAAGCAAAAAAATAAGAATCTAAGATAAACGATAAATGATAAATCAAACTTAAAACTTAAATATTAAAAGTTAAAAGTAAAAAGTAAAAAAACAAAAAGAAAGAAACATTGTTACATTGTTACATTGTTAAATTGCTAAAGTCGTCATCCTGAACTCGATTCAGGATCGTCTGAAGATGATTCTGACTTTCGTCAGAATGACGGTTAAGTATGTATGCCGTCATCCTGAACTCGATTCAGGATCGTCTGAAGATGATTCTGACTTTCGTCAGAATGACGGTTAAGTATGTATGCCGTCATCCTGAACTCTATTCAGGATCGTCTGAAGATGATTCTGACTTTCGTCAGAATGACGTTGACAAATCAAACATTTCAAGCATTTAGTTTTTCTTATGAACACTTTAGAAAAAATTGTTTCTCTTTGCAAGAGAAGGGGATTTGTTTACCCGGGATCGGAAATTTACGGGGGATTAGCTAATTCTTGGGATTATGGGCCTTACGGGACTGAATTGAAAAAGAATATCAAGGCACTCTGGTGGCAACACTTTGTCCAAAGTCGAGCCGATATCTATGGGTTAGACGGATCTATCCTTCTTTCTCCTAAAGTCTGGAAAGCCTCAGGCCATATCAAGCGCTTCCTTGATCCCCTTAAGGAATGCCTCTCCTGCCACAAAAGATTTCGTACCGATTTTTTAGATGAAAAGGGGATTAAAAAATGTCCAGAATGCGGCGGAAAACTTAGCAAAGAAAAAATGTTCAATCCTATGTTTAAAACATTTATCGGCTCGCAAGAAAATAAGGCTTCAACTGTCTATTTGCGACCGGAAACTGCTCAGGCAATTTTTATTAACTTTAAGAATATTATTGACTCTTTTCATCCCCCTCTCCCCTTTGGTATCGCTCAAATAGGTAAGTCTTTCCGCAATGAAATTACCGCCGGCAATTTTATTTTCCGCACTTTAGAATTTGAGCAAATGGAGATTGAATATTTTATAGAAGAAAAAGAATGGCAAAAACAATTTGACTATTGGCAAAGAGAGATGATTGAATTTGCTAAGTCATTAGGAATTAGTGAAAAAAAATTGACATTACGAGAGCATAGCTTAAAAGAGCTATCTCATTATTCTAAAAAAACAGTGGATATAGAATATATGTTTCCTTTCGGAACCAAAGAACTTTATGGATTGGCCTACCGAACTGATTATGACCTAAAAAATCACAGCCAAAAAAGCGGCGTCGACTTGCGCTACCAAAACCCCAAAACCAAAGAAAACTTTTATCCCCATGTCATTGAGCCCTCTTTCGGATTAGAGCGCACCTTATTAGCCTTACTCTTAGATGCCTATCATAAAGAAACAGCCAAAGAAAAAAAACGGGTCTTCCTAAAATTCCCTCCCCTTGTCGCTCCAATCAAAGTAGCTGTTTTTCCTCTTTTAGCCAACAAAATTGAACTAATAAAAGAAGCCAAACGTATTTTTGCTGATTTATCGCCTCATTTCCCGATTGCTTGGGATGATAATGGCAATATCGGCAAGCGTTACCGCCGCCAAGATGAAATTGGTACTCCCTGGTGTGTAACCGTTGACTTTGATACCCTTAAAGACAATACCGTTACTGTGCGCGATCGCGATACAATGAAACAGGAAAGAGTTAAAATTAATAATTTGCTAAACTTATTTAAAGAAAAATTAGAAAACAGCAAAGATTGAAATTAAGGAAATGTTTTCCCTGTCATTTCCGGAATTCCTTGTCATTCCCACAATTCTTTGTCATTCCCGCGAAAGCGGGAATCTATAGGAATAAAAGGAATAAGTGTTACTTAATAAAAGAAGGTTTATTAATATAGATTCCCGACCCGCCTCATCGGCGAGGCTGGTTATGCCGGGAATGACAGTGAAAAATCAGTTAAAAATAAACAAATGATAACCACAAAAATTAAAAAAATTTCTTCCAAAAGTATAGGAATTATTTTGATTATTTTAGTTGCGGTAGGCTTTATTTTAAAATTTACTGTTTTTAAAAAATCTAAAATTGTTTCTAAACTACCGGTAATTGAGCAGACCCAACCATTATCTCTCGAAGAAATGCCTTTAGTTTTACTGTCACCCAAAGAAGAGGGACACCAATTACTACTACAGATCAAGGAGGCAAAAGATACCGACTCTTTAGAATATGAGCTTATCTATGAATTAGAAGAAGGGTTAACCCGAGGCGCTTCAGGAGAAATTGAGCTAATTCAAGGAAAGGGAGAAAAAAATATTCTTTTGGGAACCTGTTCCAGCGGCACTTGCAAGTACGACAAAGGAATAGTGGGGGGGAATTTAACGATTAGCTTAAAAAAGGGCAATAAGCTTCGCTCATTCAAAACCACCTTTAGTTTTTGGGACGGTAGTAAAATTCAACAATCCAGCGACGGCAAATTAACTATTAAACTTATAGGCAACAGAGCCGCTAAATACATTCTTCTTAAAGGGGGCGGTCTGCCAAAACCAATTAATCGGGAGATTATTGGCGGCCCCTATAATTTAGCTTCCGAATTAGGAAACGAAAAGAGCGAAATAACTCTAAATAGCGAGGGACAATTATTTTTTTGGGACGAAAAAGAATGGGTGACAGTAGAAAACCTCGAATCCGCTTCTTTAGGGACCTATATCGTTGTTAAATAAAATAGCCTCGCAAGGCGACTCCTTGTGAGGCTAAATCAATCAATCATTATCTTAGAAATAAGCTCTAAGTTAGGTTCTCCCATAACAAATTTCTTATAGGAACCATAAAGATCTTTACCGGGAAAATAAGCTAAGATATCATTTGTTTTAATCCACTTTGTTTTTCGCTTTCCTAAGTATTCAAGAAAAGAGCAGGGCTGTTTTATCTTCCAATCTCCAGAGGTGACTCCTTGCGAGGCTAACGCTTGTCTATGAATATAAAGAGAAAGATATAAAAGTTGTTCATCTGAATTGACTAAAACAGCTTTATATACGCCTTGATACAAAGGCCCTATTCTCTTATACTTGCGATTAAAATACATCGTATATCGCGTGGCAAAGGAATTCATAAAGAGAGCAATTGATTCTGAAGATCCTTGCTTAAGTAAAAAATGAAAATGATTGGGCATCAAACAATATGATAGTAGACTAATTTCGTCAGAAAAATTGTTTAATGCTAACAGTTTATTTATCCTCTCCCTCTCTCTATAAGAGAGATTATGATCAACGAGTCTTAAATGTAAATTTTCTTCATCCCTTTCTGTTAGATATTCTTTAAGATAAAAAAGGAAAACAGAATAGTCTTGTTTATCCAAGAAAATGGATCCTTTGTTAACTCCTCTATTATAGATGTGATAATAACTATTTTTTCTATAGTCTTTAATCGAATTCTTAGAGGGCATTCTTAAAAATTAATATTGTTATTTTCAGTTAAACAGTTTCTCCGACAAAAATCAACCAAAAAATTTAGCCTCGCAAGGTGACTCCTTGCGAGGCTAAGCGAAGCTAATGCAATTAGCTCTCTTTTTCCCTCTTGACAACCCCCTAATTTTGGTAGAAAATGGGTAAAAGTGGTGAAGATTATTATAAATTAAAGGAGGATCGGGTGTTTTTTGGTGAATATTCTATTAGTTTCGCTAAAGAAAAAAATCGCTTAGCCTTGCCGGCTAAGATTAGAAAACAAATAGAAGATAAGGAGATTGTTTTGACAAGAGGATTCGACGGCTGTGTTTCGGGATACGGAAAAAAAGAATGGCAAAAATCAGCCAGTAAACAATTAGAAATTCCTATTACTGAAAAGCAAGGAAGAAATATCAGAAGGTACCTCTTTTCAAGGGCGACCATTGTTAAATATGACCAACAAGGAAGAGCCGTTATCCCTCAACCTTTAATAGATTATGCTCAATTGAAAAGTGAAATTGTTGTTGTCGGCGCCGGTGACCATTTTGAAATTTGGGATAAAAATAAATGGCAAAAATATCTAAACACACACCAGTACTTTTACAAACAGCGATCAAATATTTAAATGTTAAGCCTAATCGGCTTTATATTGACGCCACTTTAGGCGGTGGGGGACACGCGGAGGCAATCCTGAAAAAAGGCGGCCGGGTCTTAGGTATTGATTGTGATCCTGAAGCCTTAGAGATTGCTCAAAAACGTCTTGCTCAAGCCTGCCCTAACTCACTCTTTTCCCAAAAGGGTGAGGCAAGCGAGCAAGACCGCGTTCCCCCCAAAAGACAATGGCAATTAATTAAGGGCAATTTTGCCTATCTTGAAAATATTGCCAAAGAGGCGAGGATAAATCGGGCAGAGGGAATTTTATTTGATTTGGGGGTTAACACCTATCAATTAACCAGTAAGCGGCGGGGATTTTCTTTTAAAAGCAGGGCCCCGTTAGATATGAGAATGGACCCTAATCTTAATGTTACCGCCGCCGACCTGATAGCAGTTTTATCAGAAAATGAACTTTACCAAATTTTTACAAAATTTAGCCAAGAACAGCTTGCTCGGCCAATTGCTCGCGCTATTGTTGGCGCCCGTAAAGTAAAACCCATCAAGACTTGCCAAGAACTGACAATAATAATTGAGGGGGTTTACCAAAAAAGGGGAAAAATTCATCCGGCGACCAAGGTTTTTCAGGCACTGCGGATTGCCGTTAATGATGAATTAAACAATTTAAAAAAGGCATTACCCCAGGCATTGCGGCTCTTAAAAAAAGGAGGAAATTTGGTCATTATCAGTTTTCACGAGGGAGAAGACAGGATAGTAAAAAACTTTTTGAGGGAAAATAGTCAGGCGGGGAGATTAAAAATTATGACCAAAAAAGTTGTCCGTCCCAACAAAGAGGAAATTATTACCAATCCTCGTTCTCGAAGTGCTCGTTTACGCGCCGGTCAAAAAATTTAAAAGCTCATAATAGTAATTTAAAGACTTGGATATTTAGGCATTGAGAAAAATACATAAAAAATATGGTTGATAAAAAGAAAATTGATCGTAACCGCCAGTTAATCACTGTTTTATCTTTAATAGCCTTGGTGCTTGTTTTCGGTCAAGTGGCGGTTTTCATATATTTTGGCGGTCAGGGGGCAAAAGCCGCTCAAGTTAATCAAACAAAAAATGACTTGATAAGAGAAAATAAACAATTAGAGACAGAGATTCTCCATCAAACCTCCTTCTCTTTTATTTTAGAACGAGCCCAGGAATTAGGCTTTAAACAAGCAAGCTCAATTGTCTATCTTGAAGACCAATTGCCAATAGCGTTTAAAAGCAAATGATATGTCTCTTTCGAGAACGCGTTTGGTTTTTATTCTTTTTCTTTTCTCCTTCTTGGTGATAATAGCCCGTTTAAGTTGGTGGCAAATTGTTCAAAGCAAAGCTCTTTTAGCTCAAGCCAAAGCCCAGAGATGGGAAGAAAAAGTTGTTCCGGCCAAAAGAGGAGAAATTTTCTTTGCCGATTCCTATCCCTTGGCTTCAAGCAAACCTTTTTATAACCTCTACGCCTTTAAGCCGGAAATTAAAATCTCTTATCAAGAGTTAGCAGAACAATTAGCCAAAATTTCTTCTTTAGAGAAAAAGGAAATTCAAGAAATGTTAGATGCCGATCCCCTTTGGATACCCATCTGGAGACATTTAGAGGAAAAAGATAGAGAAAAAATTTTATCACTTAAAATAAGCGGCTTTCAATTAGAAGAGGAAACGGGAAGAGAATATCCAGAAGCATCTCAAGCAGCTCATTTGTTAGGATTTTTAGGGAAAAATGAGAAGGGTGAAAACCAGGGATATTTTGGGTTAGAAGGATATTACGATCGCCAATTACGAGGCAGTGATGGAAAAATTATTCAAGAAAAGGATGCTTTGGGTAGACCTATTGTCCTCGGTAATTATCGTCAATCAACAGTAAAAAATGGTGTTGATCTGCGGCTTTTTTTGGATCGCCAACTCCAGTGGATAGCAGAAAAGCATATTGCTGAAGGGACAAAACGATATGGCGCCCAAAAAGGTTTGGTGATTATCAGCAATCCCCAAAATGGAGGCATCTTGGCTATGGCTGCTTACCCTGATTTCGATCCTTCTCATTATAGCAAGACCGAATCAGAATTATTCCTTAATCCGGCTATTTCAGAAACCTTTGAGCCGGGATCAATTTTAAAAATTTTAATAATGGCGGCCGCCTTAGACAGCGATACCATTACCCCCCAAGACATTTGCCCTGATTGTGCTGGTCCCTTAGAAATTGACGAATACACTATTCGGACTTGGAACGATCAATACTACCCCAACTCAACAATGACAGAAATTATCCAACATTCCGATAATGTTGGTATGGTTTATGTAGAAAAGCAGTTAGGCTTAGAAAAAACGCTTGCTTATTTAGAGCAATTTGGCATTGGTCGAAGGACAAGTATTGATCTTCAGGGAGAAACTACGGGAAAACTCAAAGAAAAAGAATATTGGTCACCAATTGATTTAGCGACTATTAGTTTTGGCCAAGGAATTGCCGTCACCCCAATACAAATGATTCAAGCAGTAAATGCTATCGCCAATCAAGGAAAACTTATCCAACCTAAGGTAGTTCAGGAAATAAACAATAACCAAAAAATAGAAAAAATTAAGCAGGAAACAAAACAAATAATTAAGCCAAAAACAGCGAAACAGATCACGGAGATGATGGCTAATGCGGTTGAGCAGGGTGAAGCCAAATGGACTAAAATACCCAATGCCTCGATTGCCGGGAAAACCGGAACAGCGCAAATTCCTATTCAGGGACACTACGATCCGGAAAAAACTATCGCCTCTTTTATTGGCTTCGCTCCTGCATTTCAACCTCAATTGACGATGTTAGTTATTTTATATGAACCAACGACATCTCCTTGGGCCGCAGAAACGGCCGCTCCTCTCTGGTTTGACATCGCCAAAGATATATTTTTACTCAAAAGTATTAATCCAAAATAAGATTAATTTTCAATTTTCATTAAATTATCAATATTACAATTTTCAAATTTAAGAATTAAATTATTAGAAATTGAATAGAAATTAAAAATTAGAAATTAAGAATTATCTATTATATTCTGATATAATATACGTCAATGTTTGATAAACTGAAACAGTTTGTCCACAGGCTCATTCCCCAATCTTTTATAAACTTTTTTTACCACTTCCCTCAAGCTTTTTTCTGGACTCTTTTTTATCGCTATCCCACTAAAAATTTAACTGTTATCGGCGTTACCGGTACTGACGGGAAAACAACCACCTCAACATTGATTTGGCACATTCTCAACCAAGCGGGGGAAAAATGTGGTTTAATTAGCAGTGTTTCCGCTAAAATAGGCAACCAAACAGTTGATACCGGCCTCCATGTTACCACCCCTAATTCTAAAAATCTCCAAAAATTTCTCCGGAAAATGAAAAACGCAGGAATCAAATTTGTTGTTTTAGAATCTACTTCTCATGGTTTAGATCAATATCGTCTTTGGGGATCTAATTTCCAGGTCGGTGTCATTACCAATGTTACCCATGAGCATTTAGATTACCATAAAACACTGGCAAATTATCTAAAAGCAAAAAGAAGACTATTCAAAAAAGTAAAAATTGCTATTTTAAACCGCGATGATATTTCTTATCAAGTAATCAAATCATATATCAACCCCAAAACCAAAACCCTAACCTATGCGATTAAAAATAAAGCTGACTTTACCCTCAAAAATTTCAAATTCACCGCTCCTTTAAGAGGAAAATATAATCAATACAATTGTTTAGCGGCCATTGCCACCGCCAATGCTTTGAAAATAAAAAAAACAGTTACTTTAAAGGCTTTAGCTAATTTCAAGGGAGTTAGGGGAAGAATGGAGGAAGTAAATTTAGGCCAAAATTTTAAAGTTTTTATCGATTTTGCCCATACCCCTAATGCGTTAAATTGTGTTTTGCCAACACTTCAAAAAAAATTAAGAAAAAGGGGTAAATTAATTGTTGTTTTTGGCGCCGCCGGCTTACGAGACAAAACTAAACGATTTAAAATGGGGGAAATAGCCGGGAAATATGCCGATGCTATTATTTTAACCGCCGAAGACCCCCGCACTGAAAATGTTAATGATATCATCAACCAAATCGCCCAGGGATGCCTTAAAACAAAAGCAAAAGAAATTAAATATCACCCAAACAAATTTATATGGCGATCGCCATATAAATTTGTTCCAAAACATCATTATTTCTTACGCGTGCCCGATAGGGAAAAAGCGATTAATTTAGCCATTCAAAAAATAGCTCGGAAAGGAGATATTATTGTCATCTGCGGCAAGGGTCCGGAGAAATCAATGTGCTTCGGCAATAAAGAGTATCCTTGGAGTGACCGGAAAGAGACAGAAAAGGCAATAAAACAGCGTTCAAAGCTCAAAAATAGAGAAATTTACACCTCTAAGGCGTAAATTTATATTATTAAATTGCCAAAGCCGTCATTCCTGAAATAAATTCAGGATAGGCTCTGAACCCTGATATTCATCAGGGCAGATTTTATTTCGGGATCTATATTGCCAAATTGTTATAGACTCTCTTGATAAGAAATACTTATTCCTATAGATTCCCATTTTCATGGGAATGACATTAGTATAGATTCCCGCTTTCGCGGGAATGACAGGGAATCGCGGGAACGACAAGATGATTGTCAAAAAACTTAACCAGGTTCATTCTATTCATTTTACCGGCATTAAAGGAGTGGGAATGACTGCTCTTGCTTGCTGTGCCCAAGACTTGGGAATCAAAATTAGTGGCAGTGATATAGATGAGGTGTTTGTTACCGACGCAACATTAAAAAAGAGAAAAATTAAGTGGCTTACTGGTTTTAGGCCAAAAAATATTGACCACCCCGATCTGTTAATTGCTACCGGAGCCCACGGTGGCTTAACCAACCCCGAAGTAACAGAAGCTAAAAAGAAAAAAATTCCCGTAATGACACACGGCGAAGCCTTAGGATTGTTTATGAAAAACAAAATAGGTATTTCTGTCTGCGGCGTTGGCGGCAAAACGACTACCGCCGCTATATTAGCCACGATAGTTCATTATAATAAAGTACCCTTTTCATACGCTGTAGGGGTAGGAGAAATATTCCCTTTAGGAGCACCCGGACATTGTGATAAAAAAGGAAATCTCTTTATTGCCGAAGCCGATGAATATGCGAATAGTGTTGGCGTTGATAATCGCCCTCGTTTTTTCTGGCAAAATCCCAAGTTTATTATTTGCACCAACATAGAACACGATCATCCCGATATCTATAAAGACATTAATGCCACCCAAAAAGTATTTTTAGAGTTTTTTCAAAAAATTCCTAAAGATGGATACTTAATCATCAACGGCGATAATTCTCATAATTTAGAGGTTTTAAAATCTTTCTCTGGGCCCTATTACACATACGGAATAGGAGAAAAGAACGACTGGAAGGTAAAAAATATCAAAAAGGAAAAAGAAAAAAACACTTTCTCTGTTTATTTTAAAAATAAACGAATAGGTAATTTTAAAATAAATGTTCCCGGCCAATTCAATATATTGAATGCTACGGCAACAATTATCCTATCACAGATTTTAAAGATTCCTATTTATAAAATTAAAAAAGGCTTAGAACAATTCAAAGGAACTAAGCGGCGATTTGAATTTATTGGCGAAAAAAACCAAATTAAAGTTTATGATGACTACGCCCACCATCCAATGGAAATAAAAAATACCCTTAGGTCAGCTCGTCATTGGTTTGGTAAAAATAGTCGTATTATTGTTATTTTCCAATCCCATACTTACTCTAGAACTAAAAAATTACTCCCTCAATTCGCCCAAAGTTTTAGCGACGCCAACAAAGTAATAATTACTAAAATTTACGCTTCGTCTCGAGAAAAGAAAGATCTTAAAATTTCCGGGCAGATATTAGCCAACGCCATAAAAAAATATCACCAAAGAGTAAATTTTGTACACAACCCATATATGGTACCAAAATTGATTAAAAAAATTATTCAAAAAAAAGATATAATAATAACCATGGGGGCAGGAGACATATGGAAAATAGACAAAAAGATAATAGAAATACTTTAGTAAAAATTTCTCATCACTAATTAAAATTCTAAATACTAAGTTCCAAATAAATTCGAATAACTAAACATAAAATCAAATTCTAAACAATTTTTAGAATTTAGGATTTAGTATTTAGTGATTATTTGGAGCTTCGGATTTCGAATTTAGAATTTAAAAATAGTTATGCTTAATCCCAAAACCATCCGCCAATTGAGTAAAATCTTGGGCAGTGATCGCCTTAAAAAAAATGTCTCTCTTGCTTCCTATACTACCTTTGGTATCGGCGGCCCGGCGCAATTATTTTACGAAGCTAAAACAAATAAGGAAATAACTAAAGCAATAAAAACCGTTCGTAAGTTAAAAATTCCCTGCTTTATCTTGGGCGGAGGCTCTAATACTTTAATTGCTGATAGCGGCTTCCCAGGATTAGTCACTAAAATTGAAAGTCAAAAGATAAAAGTTAAAAATAATACAATTTCTGCTGAAGCAGGTGTCCCCTTATCCAAGTTAGTAAAAGTGGCCCAAAAGTATTCTCTCTCTGGATTAGAATGTTGCGTTGGTATCCCCGGAACCGTAGGGGGAGCAGTTGTTGGCAATGCCGGCGCCAAAGATCAATGGATTAGCCAATCTATCAAAAGCATTACTATATTAAATAAAAATGGTAAAATTATTAGCTTTAAAAAAGATTATTGTCGATTTGGTTACCGTAATAGTTTCTTTAAAAAAGATCCCTCAAAAATTATTCTTAAGACTATTTTTAAACTAAAAAAAGAGAATCCTAAAATAATCAAAGAAAAAACAAGGCAATTTTTAGAAGCCAAAAGCAACCAACCTAAAGAAAAAAGCGCCGGTTCAATCTTCAAAAATCCTGCCAATGATTCTGCCGGCCGACTTATCGACGCCACTGGTTTAAGAGGTAAAAAGGTTGGCAATGCGCAAATCTCTCCCCAACATGCCAACTTTATTATTAATCTTAATAAAGCCAAAGCAGGTGATGTTTTAGCACTGATAAAATTAGCGCAAAACAGCGTAAAAGAAAAATTTGGGGTAAAATTAGAACTGGAAATAAAATTAATAGGATTTTAGGCAATTTAAAAGTTAAAAGTCCAAAACTAAAACTATAAGAATATTGTTAAGCTGTTAAATCACTAAAACCGTCATTCTGAACTTGATTCAGAATCTTCTGAAGAATGATCCTGATTTTCATCAGGATGACGATGAGAAGGGGATTCTGGCCCCTGTACCATTCGATACAGGGCTAGAGCAAGCCAGAATGACGAACCTCTTTAACCGTCATTCTGAATTTAATTCAGAATCTGCAGATTAATTATTAAAGATTGAAAACTAATTAATTGTCCCGCCACAGCGGGATCCCGCCATAGGCGGGAAAAATTTAATAAAAATTGAAAATTGGTAATTTGAATTTTAATTTTTAAATTATCTAAGATTATGTCTAAATTCATCATCCAGGGTGGTAAACCATTAATCGGCGGCATAAGATTAGGCGGCGCTAAAAATGCCAGTTTTAAAATTATGATCGCCTCACTTCTTTGCGAAGGTAAGTCCCGACTTTTAAACTTAGCCAAAATTGGCGACGTAGAAACTACCCGACAAATCATTGAAGCCTTAGGCGCTCATACCCTTCCCTGTGGTGAACGAACCATTTTTATTGACCCCACAAAACTTTCCTCCCATAAAATACCTAAAAAATTTGGCGATTTTTCTCGCGCTTCTATCCTTTTCGCCGCCCCTCTTCTTAAGAAATTCGGTAAAGCAATTTTGCCCTTCCCCGGCGGTGATAAAATCGGAGAAAGACCAATTGAGCGCCATCTTTTAGGATTTAAAAAATTAGGAGTAAAAATAGAAATTAATAATGACAAAATCGTTTTATTAACGCCCCGTGGGCTTCACGGCAACCGGTATCGCTTTACTAAAAACACCCACACGGGTACAGAAAATTTAATTATGTTAGCGGCTATCGCTTCAGGAGAAACTATCCTGGAAAATGCTGCCCAGGAAACAGAAATCGACGATTTAATTCTTTTTTTAAATAATGCTGGCGCCAAAATCAAAAGATTGCCGAAAAGAAAAATCAAAATTATTGGCGTTAACAAACTCAAGGCCCAAACCCATGCCATTATCCCTGATGCTAACGAAGCTGTTTCCTACGCCTGCGCCGCTTTAGCCACCCGCGGGGATATTGCTATTGAAGGGGCAAAAGAAAAAGACCTCATTACTTTTCTTAAAAAGGTTAAAGAAATCGATGGGAAATACAAAGCCAATGGCTGGGGTATTCGCTTTTGGTGGGAAAAGCCTCTTAGGGCAACCAATACGACCACTAAACCTTACCCTGGTTTCAAAACCGATTGGCAACCCCTTTGGACAACGCTAATGACTCAATGTCAAGGAGAAAGCAAAATAATCGAATCGGTTTATGAACAACGCTTCAACTTTATCCCCGTTTTGCAGAAAATGGGTGCTAAAATTACCTATTTTAAACCCAAAATCAAAAATCCCGAAAGGTTCTATAGCTTCAATTATAGTGATTGTGACCCTCATCTTTATCATGGTATCAAAGTTATCGGTCCCACACAGCTTAAAGGAGCCAGAATAACTGCCGAAGATATCCGCCACGGGGCGACTCTTACTATCGCCGCTTTAGTCGCTAAAGGGCGAAGTGAAATTAATAATACTCAAATTATTGATCGCGGCTATGAAGATTTAGGAAAAAAGCTAAAAGAATTAGGGGGAAATATTAAGATAATTAAAAGTTAGAAGTCCAAAGTTAAAAGTAAAGAAACATTGTTACATTGCTAACCGTCATTCTGAATTTAATTCAGAATCTTCTTAAGATGATCCTGATTTTCATCAGGATGACGATGAGAAGGGGATTCTGGACCCTGTACCATTCGATACAGGGCTAGAGCAAGCCAGAATGACGGTGAAAAGACGATTCTGTCCGCCATCCGCCAGCTGGCGGACAGAATGACAAAGAGAACAATTAAAAGTTAGAAGTCCAAAGTCAAAAGTAAAGAAACATTGTAAAAATAGTTAAAAGTCAAAAGTTAAAAGTTAGAAGTCCAAAGTTAGAAATTAGAATGCATAGGATAGTAGTTAGTAGATGGAGATAAACAAGATAATTTTTTTCTCCAACTATCAGCTACCAATTTCTATTTACCATTAATCATTAAACAATGTTAAATTCACTAAAAAAGATTTTTCATATTTTCAGGCGTCAATTAGCTAAATTTTGGTTAAAGTTTTTTCCAAAATTAATTATTATCGGTATCACCGGCAGTTATGGGAAAACTAACACGGTACAGGCTATTGAAGCAGTCTTAAAAACCAAATTTCAGACTCTTACTACCGATATTAATTTAGATACAATCTATAATCTTCCCCTCACTCTTTTAAAAATCCGTCCTAAAACTAAAGTCTTAATTTTAGAATACGGAGTAGATCATAAAGGAGAGATGGACAAGCATCTTGCTTTAGTTAAGCCTCAAATTGGTGTTATTACCGGTATCACTCCGGTTCATTCCGAAAAAAACCTTTTAGGCTCTTTAGAGGGAATTATCAAAGAAAAAAGTAAACTAATAGAAAAACTAACTCAAAAGGGGTGGGCTATTTTGAATTTTGATAATCAATATGTTAGGAAAATGGCTCAAAAAACAGTTGCTTCAATAATCAGCTATGGGAATAAACCTCAATTCAACTATTGGGCAAGCGATATTAAGGTAAACCTTAAGGGCACCTCTTTCCTACTTCATTATAATGAAGTAGGAAAAAAACAAATTAAGGCAATTAAAACCAAGTTAATTGGTAAACATTTTGTTCACGAAATAATGACCGCCCTGGCAGTAGGGAAAATTTTAGGCGTCGATATCAATCATGGAGCCCAAGGTATCAATAACCTTAAACCACTGTCAGGTCGAATGAGCATTGAAGAAGGTCCTCTTGAAACAATTCTTCTCAATGATTCCCTGCGGGCTAATCCCGAGTCTACTATTGCCGGTTTAGAAACTTTAGCGGCAATCAAACACTCAAGTAAAAAAATAGCCGTCTTAGGAGAAATGGGAGAATTAGGTAATTATTGTCAAAAAGAACACTATCGAGTGGGCACAGTTTTTGCTAAACTAAATATTGATTTTTTAATAACTATTGGCTCGGACACTAAATGGATTATTAAAGGAGCCAAAGACAGGAGATTCCCTAAAAAAGAAATTTTCTATGCTGAAAATGTTCGAGAAGCAGCTTTATTCTTAAAAGAAACCCTAAAACCCAATAATCTCTGGTATCTTAAGGGTTCTCGCCTTAAGCATTTAGAGAGAATTCTCTTGATTTTAGAAGGAAAAAGAGTTGACTGCCAATTGACTTCCTGTCATAATTATTGGAGTTGTCAAAATTGTCCGAAATTAGTTAAAGAATAACAAAAATTACAAAATTTAAATGACAAACCCGCCAAAAGGGCAAAGCCCATTAAGGCGGGTCCGCCATAATACCCCGCCTATGGCGGGACAATTAATTAGTTTTCAATGATTAGTGTGCAGATTCTGAATTAAATTCAGAATGACGGTTAAAGAGGTTCGTCATTCTGGCTTGCTCTATGTATCGAATGGTACAGGGTCCAGAATCCATCCCTAGACGATTCTGGAGTCTCCGCCAACCGGCGGATCCCCAGCCTCGCCGGCTAGGCGGGCCAGCCTCGCCGGCTAGGCGGGCCAGAATGACAGGTTTAGCCTCGCAAGGAGTCACCTTGCGAGGCTAATAACGGCGATGATTTTAGCAATGTAACAATATAACAATTCAACAATGTTCTTTATTTTAGCTTTAATAGGATGACTTTATTTTTAACTCTTATTATCTCTTCTTTTATAATCACCAGCATCGCTATTGTTCCTTTTATCAACGCTCTCTATGAACTAAAATTTTTGCGTCAAAAGCAAAATACTCACGATTTTTTAGGCAAACGGACACCAATATTTGACAAATTTCATCGCCAAAAAGCAGGCACCCCCATAGGGGGGGGAATTCTTCTTTTACTTTTAATGATTATTATTTTTATAATCACTTTTTTATGGCTAAAATTTTCTAATCTTTACATCTCCTCTTGTTTTCCTATTGATAAAGAAATAAGTATTATTTTCTTCACCTTAATTTCTTTTGGTTTTTTAGGCTTTTTTGATGACCTTAAAAAAATTTTTAATTTAGGGGAAAAAGGCGTTTTCGGCTTAAGGCTAAGATATAAGTTTGTTCTCCAGTGGATCTTGGCTTTCACTATTGGCTTTTTCCTTTATTTTAGTTTAGGCATTGACATTATCAACATCCCCTTTTTAGGGGCTTTAAAAATTGGCGCTTTTTATGTCCCCTTGGCCGCCTTTATCATCGTCGCCTTTACCAATGCCTTTAATATCACCGACGGCCTGGACGGGTTAGCCTCTGGTTTACTGATAATCTGCCTATTCGCTTTTAGTTTTATATCTTTTCAAATATTTGACACTCCCAATACTGTATTCATTGCTATTTGGATCGGGACTCTTATCGCCTTTTTATATTTTAATATTTATCCCGCCAGAATAATTTTAGGCGATACTGGCGCTCTTGCTTTTGGGGCAACAATGGCAGTTGTCGGTTTAATGTTAGGAAAAATTATTGCCTTAGCTGTTATCGGGGGGGTTTTTATTATTGAAGCAACTTCGAGCCTATCTCAAATGCTCTCTAAATCAATAAGGAAGAAAAAGCTTTTCTCGGCCGCGCCTTTTCATCTTTTACTCCAAGAACGAGGCTGGGAAGAGCCTAAAATTGTGATGCGCGCCTGGCTTGCCGGTCTAATGCTGGCCATCTTTGGCCTTTGGTTGGCAACAATGTAAAGCAAGCCCCTGCTATAATTAAGGTTAATGAACAACAATCAGCCAATTGGCGTCCTCGATTCCGGAAGGGGAAGGATACCCTTAGTTGAAGAAGAGATGTTTAATCATCAAATCACCAAAATTATCGCCAAAGAATATCTCCAACCTCTTCTTAAGAAAAGAATAGACACCTTAGTTTTAGCTTGTACTCATTATCCGCTGCTAAAAAGGGCAATTAAAAAAACTGTCGGCAAACAAGTTGTTCTTATCAGTCCCGGTAAAATGACAGCAAAATCATTGGTTAAAAAATTTAAAAATAGAAAATTATCCTCTTATCAAAAAAGGGGAGATATTAAGCTCTATTTTACTGATTCAGATCTTCCCAACACTAAAGAAGTGGAAAAATACTTGGGTAAAAAAATATATAGTAGTAAAATTAGACAAGTTAGTCTTGATAAAATATGATCAGTTTTTCTCAAAAAAATGTCGCCATCTTGGGCTTAGGAATAGAAGGACAAGACATTTGCCGATTTCTTATAAAAAACCCACGACCTGACGGTCGGGGTTTTCGCTTTCTGGGAATAAAAAAGAAGGCAAAAATTACCGTCTTTGACCAAAAAACAGCCTCCGAATTAGGTAAAATCGTCAAAACGCTCAAGGGCAGGGGAGTTAAATTTAAATTAGGCAAAAAATATTTAAAAAATGGCTTAGAAGGATTTGATATCATTTTTCGTTCTCCCGCTTTTAAAACATCTTTACCAGCAATTACTAAAGCTAAAAAGAAGGGGAGTAAAACATCGAGCGCTACCGAATTATTTTTCAAAACTTGCCCAGCCAAAATTATTGGTGTTACCGGCACCAAAGGCAAGGGAACCACGAGCACTTTAATTTATAAAATCCTTAAAAGAGCAGGAAAAAGGGTATTTTTAGCCGGCAATATCGGCCAGCCAATGCTTACTCTATTGCCAAAATTAGACCGAAAAAGCTGGGTAGTCTTAGAACTTTCCAGTTTCCAGCTCCAAGATCTAAATTTTAGTCCCCATATCGCCGTAGTTTTATTTATTACCTCCGAACATCTCGATTATCACCACGACACTAAAGAGTATATTCGCGCTAAATCAAATATTGTCCGCCACCAAAATAAGAATGATCTGGCTATTTTAAACGCCGACAATCCCACCTCATCTTCCTTTGCCCGCCTAACACCAGCAAAAATTCTTTATTTCAGCCGCCAGAAAAAAGTCAATGGGGCAACCACGATAAATGGAAAGATTATCTTAGATAATAAAATAATTGGTCCTGTCAAAAATCTCAAACTAAGGGGCGAACACAACCGGGATAATATCAACGCCGCTATCACTACGGCTAATTCCATAGGAATTAATAAAAAAATTATCAAAAAGGAGATCTTTTCTTTTAAGGGACTGGAACATCGTTTAGAATTAGTCACCACTATTAGAAAAATTAGTTTTTACAACGATTCTTTTTCTACTACTCCGGAAACAGCCATTGCCGCCATAAGAGCCTTTAGGGAACCAATTATTTTAATTGCCGGTGGTTCAGAAAAGGGCTCCAACTACAATCAATTAGGAAAAGAAATCAGTAAAAGTACTGTCAAAACTTTAATTTTAATTGGCTTAACCGCTAAACATATTAGAAAAGCGGTCAAATTAGCTAAATTTAAGGGAGAAATTATCTATCGTCCCGGGAGAATGGAAAAAATTGTTAAAATTGCTTTTCAAAAGGCAAAGCCCAATAGTGTTATTCTGCTTTCTCCGGCCTGCGCTTCTTTTGATATGTTTAAAAATTATAAAGACAGAGGCGATCAATTTAAGAAAAATGTTAAAAAAATTAATGAAGAAAAAACACTTTGACTGGCTACTTTTTACTTTAGTTATTTTTTTAAGCCTCTTTGGTCTTTTAATGATCGCTGACGCTTCCGCAGTAGTCGCTCAAAGAGATTTCGGCGATCAATTTTATTACCTTAAAAAACAATCAATCTGGTTAGCATTAGGAATCGTCACTTTGTTGGGAGTTAGTAAAATCAACTATCAGTATTTTAAAAAGGCGGCTATCCCCATTTTAGTTTTTAGCATCACTACCCTAATTGTAGTCTTAATCCCCGGTTTAGGTATCAAAAGATTAGGCGCCCAAAGATGGTTGGGGATAGGCACTTTCAGCTTCCAGCCATCAGAGATAGCTAAGTTAGCTTTAGTTTTATATGGCGCTTCTTTTTTGGCTAACAACCATTTTAAAAAGCAATCACCTCATCGCCTTTGGCCCTTTTTAATAATCAATGCCCTAATTGCTTCCTTAATAATTTTAGAACCTGACTTAGGAACAACAGTAACAATAGTCGCCATCGGTCTTGCCCTTTGTTTTTTAGCCGATGTTCCTTCTTGGAAACTGCTTATTTTTCTATGCGCCGCTTTAATATTAGCAGTGACACTCATCTTTTCCTCTACCTATCGGCAAGAACGATTACTGACTTTCTTAAAGCCAAATTACGATCCTCAAGGAGCTTCATATCATGTCCATCAAATTCTCTTGGCTTTAGGATCAGGCGGGCTATGGGGACAGGGAATAGGACAGGGAAAACAAAAATATGCCTATCTGCCGGAGGTAACCACGGATTCTATTTTCGCCATTATTGCCGAGGAGTTTGGTTTTGTTGGTGCCACCATATTCGTTATCACTCTTTCCCTTTTAATTTTTCGCTGTCTTTATCTCTCTAACCAAACACCTGATCAATTTGCTAAACTGTTAGTAGCTGGAGTAGGAGTTTGGCTTGGTTTTCAAGCTTTAATTAATTTAGGGTCGATGGTGGCCATTCTCCCTTTAACCGGAATCCCTCTGCCTTTAGTTTCTTATGGCGGCTCATCACTTTTAGTAACAATGACCGGATTAGGAATGGTCTTAAGCATATCCAGAGAAAGAGTGAGAAGAAAAAAAAGAAATGACAAATGAATAATGACTAATGGCTAATAGGATTCCAAAATCCAAATTATAAATGACTAATGGACAATGACAAATAAATATGGAAATTAATAAATCGAAACTAAAAGAGAAATTAGCTCGCTTTAAAAAGGCTTGCCGAAATTTCATTTTCTTAATAATTTCTACGAGCCCCGCACCAGAACGGTGCAGGGCGAGTTGTTTCGGTTAATTCTTATAATCTCTAATATCTGTTTTGATATTTGTCCGCCAGCCGGCGGATTACCAGCCTCGCCGGCTAGGCGGGAATGACGGCGATGATTTAACAATGTAGCAACTTAACAATTCAACAAATGTAGCAATTGTTTTATTCGTCATTCTGGCTTGCTCTAGCCCTGTATCGAATGGTATAGGGTCCAGAATCCCCTTCTCATCGTCATCCTGATGAAAATCAGGATCATCTTAAGAAGATTCTGAATTAAATTCAGAATGACGGTTAGCA
>PEZH01000009.1 GCA_002774085.1 Candidatus Shapirobacteria bacterium CG09_land_8_20_14_0_10_38_17
CATCCTGATGAAAATCAGGATCATTCTTCAGAAGATTCTGAATCAAGTTCAGAATGACGGTTACATTCAATCTACAACAATGTAACAATGTATTTCTCTTGTCATTCTGGCTTGCTCTAGCCCTGTATCAAATGGTACAGGATCCAAGAATCCACTGATCAATGTATCTATTTTAGTCTTAAGTGTGTTAAAATTCAAATATTAGGCAGAGTTGTCGCTGTAGCTTAATGGATAGAGCAGTCCCGTCCTAAGGGAAAGATTGGGAGTTCAACTCTCCCCAGCGACACAAAGCGGAACACAAAGCCCCGACCGTAATGTCTGGGTTTTTTATAGCGTAAAGTAAGTTATTATGTATAATTTTACTGTTTATTGAAGACTGACGGCGTAAAGATGAGGGAGTTTTTTTTCACTGCCGTTAAGGGAAGTAGAAATAAGCAGGCTTTTTCCTGAAGGGAAAGGAAAGACAAAACTATTTTCGAAAGGTCCGGCATAAACAGTGATACGGTTGGTTCCATCATATTCAATGATTTCTACCTTCTCGCCTTTTTCAATTAAAAGTAAGTGTTTTGATGTAGGGAACCACCTTATTTCAATCTTTTCGCTCTCTTCTTCTTTTAATATTAAGAAGTTTTTATCTTCTTTAAGGTCATAAAGATACCAATTTCCTAAAGCTAAATCTCTTTCTTCTTTTTGAGTAGAGGCACCAATAATTTCTTTAGCAATTAATTTTTCTGGAATCTTAGCTGCCTCGGTAACTTTATAAAAAATTTTAGTCTCATCAGGAGAAAAAGTGGTCGCCTGGCATTTTTCTTCAAGAATTATTTTCATTTCTTCGGGCAATTTGGAAAGTAATCCTTTTTTCTCCAACTCTTTTTCCTTTTCCCATTGCGCTATCGTTTTTGATACTTGAGATGGGGAGGTGCTGATTATAGGGGGAGCAGTAAAATCGTAAGTTTGAGCTGTATCTAAAATGAAAAACTCTTTATTATCATCGTTTTGAAATGTTGTTAAAAGAATTTTTCGTGAATCAGGCGACCAATCAACTGTTGCTTGGTCAAAATTAAAATCCGAACGAGTTTTGACTAAAACACGGGGCTTGAATGAACGTCCTAATGTTTTTTCCGTTAAATCAATAATGCCAACGCCAATTTCTTCTAAGGAGTCCGTGATTATGGGGGTAGTAGTATTTGTCTTGGCAGATGATGAGGCAGTGTCAATATGAGAGGGAATAAAATAAATTGCCTTAGTACCGTCTGGAGATAAATTAAGATTGGCAATTTCGGTGAAGCCTAATGCTTTTAAATCAGGAGCCAAAGGGAAAAGGTAGGTATTGGTAGTGACGGCTACTTCCTTGTCAATTTGGAGATTTTTTTTCCAAGGAGAATAACCTGGTTTTTTGATTTCTACTTTGTATTGGCCAGGTGGAAGGGGGATAGTTTGATCAGTAGCTGTTTTTAGCTTGTTATCAATCCATACTTGAGCGCCGTTAGGGATGGAATTAGCTACTAATAAACCAGTTGACTTAAGTTCTTTTTTAGTGAAATCAAAGCGGTACCCTCGAGCAAGAGCGCCAATTATGAAAGTGGTGAGAAGGACAAATATTAAAGTGGCGAAAGCAATCAGGGCTCTTTTTTGCGGTCTATTCATATTTTTTAAAGATATCACGAGCAGGAGAAATATGCAAGTGGATAGATGATATAATGAATTTAAGCATTTTTGAAGATAATATTAATGGATAGAAATATATCAAAGCTATTCCGAAAAAAATTTTCCCCTAGAAGTTTGGGGATTGATTTGGGGACGGCCAATTCTTTGGTTTATCTTGAAGGGGAGGGGATAGTTTTAAATGAACCTACGGTAGTAGCGGTATCTTTTGATGATAATCGTGTGTTGGCAGTGGGGAGTGAGGCCAAAAAGATGTTGGGCAGAACTCCGGAGAATATAAATGCCTCTTGTCCTCTAAAAGAGGGTGTAATTGCTAATTACCGAATTACTGAGGCGATGATTCGCTATTTTATTAGAAAGATATTAGGTCCTCATTTTTTTAAGCCCGAGGCGATGATTTGTGTTCCCACAGGAGCGACTCAAGTTGAGCGACGGGCGGTTTTAACGGCCGCTCTTCAAGCGGGAGCAAAATCAGTTTATTTAATTGATGGGCCCCTGGCGGCGGCGCTTGGAGCACAAATGTCTATTGCGGAGGCTTCCGGGAGTATGATTGTCGATATTGGTGGGGGAGCGGTTGAAGTAGCTGTTATTGCCTTAGGGGGAGTAGTAGTTCACAATTCACTCCGAGTGGGGGGAAATAAAATTGATGAGGCAATTATGTCTTTTTTACGCAAGAATTATAATTTGATTATCGGTGACCAAACAGCAGAGGAGATAAAAATAAGGATTGGTTCAGCTCTTTTCTTAGATAAGGAAGAAAAAATGGAAATTAAGGGTAGAGACTCATTTTTAGGGTTACCAAAGTCGATGGAATTGACAATGACTGATATAGTTAAGGCGATTAAGCCGGTCTTAATGCAAATTGTGGGAGCAGTTAAAGATGTTTTGGAGGAAACGCCTCCTGAGTTGGCTAGAGATATTATTGATAAAGGGATAGTGATGAGTGGAGGGACCAGTTTATTACGTAATTTGGATCAATTAATGACTCAAGAGACGGGGGTACCCTGTTTTGTTGCTCCTGACCCTATGCTTTGTGTAATTAAAGGAGTAGGAATAGCAATAGAAAATATTGATTTATATAAGGGATCGTTAACTAAGAGGTAATATGAGTAAGAAAAATGAGCGAGTGAACATTTTAGGGGTGAGGTTTAATGGGGATAGCGAAAATAAGATGTTGGAGAAAATAGGGAAAATGGTTGAAGATGATAAACAACATTATATTGTTACGCCTAATCCGGAGATTGTTATGGCCGCTCAGAAGGATAAAAGGTTTAGACGTATTTTGAACAGGGCTGATTTGATCGTTCCCGACGGCGTTGGTATTATTTGGGCTTCGCAAATTCTCTATGGTGTTAGCGGCAGGATTTCTAAGCGAATTGCGGGGGTGGATTTAATGGAAGAAATTTGTTACTTAGCTACTCGTCAAGGGTGGTCGGTATTTTTTTTAGGGGCTCGCCGGGGAGTAGCCGATAAATGTGCTCGGGAGTTACAAAATCGGTATTCAGGTTTGTTAGTAACAGGGACATATTCTGGGAGAGCGGAGCCAAAATACGATGAAAAAGTTAGAAAAAAGATTTTAAATTTGATTGGAGAGGCGAAAATAGATTTTCTTTTTGTTGCTTATGGAGGGAAGCGGCAAGAGAAATGGATAATACGAAATTTACCTAAACTTCCTGTAAAAATAGCTATGGGGGTAGGAGGGTCTTTTGATTTTATTAGCGGTCAGGTTAAACGAGCTCCTCAATGGATGCAAAAGTTCGGTTTAGAGTGGTTTTGGCGTTTGATTTGCCAACCTTGGCGATGGAAACGTCAATTAGTGCTATTTTCTTTTGTATTAGCTGTTCTGAAAGCTAAATTTTTTGGAAAATAAATCTTACTTCTTTTCTTCTATTCCCAATAACCAAAGAACTTGTTCTTTGCGATAGCGTCGGTCTCCACGAGAATTGATACGGATGGCAGGAAGTTTACCTCTTTTCCCCCATCGCTTTATGGTAAGGGGTGAAACCCGTAGCAACTCGGCTACCTCGCGGACGGTGAGAAGGTCAGGTAGATTATCCAGGGAAGTTTTTGATTTGTTTTTAAGTGTGGCCATTTTTGAGTTATAGGACATTTTTTTACATTTTCTATTTAAGACTATATCAAAGTATTGATTAGTTTGTCAAGAGGAAAATTTATTTTTTAAAAAAACGAGGCTCAATTGACATAATTTGAGGGATTAAAAAATGTTAGTTGCTATTTTGTTATACTAAAAAGTGATTTAAAACAACTCAATGTCATTCCTGATCTGACCAGCCTCGCCGATGAGGCGGGCCAGCCTCATCGGCTAGGGAAGAATCCCATTTTATTTGTCCTATCCGTCTTATTTGTCTTATTCGTCCTATCTTTCCTAATCTGTGCGCTTCGCTTACCAGCCAGCCTCGCCGGCTAGGCGGGAATGACGGGTTAGTAGTTCTTGTTCTTTATTCCCAGAAAGCGATCCGCCCGCTGGCGGGGAAGAATCCCATTTTATTTGTCCTATCCGTCTTATTTGTCTTATTCGTCCTATCTTTCCTAATCTGTCCTATCAGATTTAGAAAATTGTCCCGCCACAGCGGGATCCCGCCATGGGCGGGAAAAATTAGAAATTTAAATAAGGTCGTGGGTTTTTATTATTGACATTAGTGAGTGTCTGTGGTAAAAATAAAACAATTCATCCAAAGACAGTAGGTGCCTCTTTTTTGAGGCTTAATTCCCTACCGAGGTGGTTGTTAGGGTTAATTTTTTTAAAGAACACCTCGGTTATAGAGGTGTTTTTTTATGGTTAGCCAAACTAAGATTTACGAAGTAGAGAATTTGAAAGCCAAATTGAAGGATGCTAAAAGTGTGTTTTTGACTGATTATCAGGGCTTAGACGCTAATTCCTTAAACAGTTTGCGTCAGGAGGTTAAGAAGACAGGAGGAGATTTGTTTGTGGTGAAAAATAGTCTTTTTAAAAGAGCTATTTCTGGTTTGGGGCTTAATTTTGATGAACAGATTTTTACAGGGCCAGCAGCTTGTTTATTAGGAGTGGAAGATGAAATTTCTTCCTTAAAAAAAGCATATCAATTTTTGGAGGGGTTTGGGAAAAATTCTTTTAAGGTAGGAGTGCTATTAGACAACAAACAGGTTTTAAATGGGGATGAAATAGCGCGATTAGCTAATTTGCCGTCGTTGACAGCATTAAGAGCAATGTTGGCGGGAGAGTTAACCAATATATTTAAGCAATTACTATTTAATCTTAATAGTCCGCTACAAAGAATGATGCTGATTTTGCGAGAATTAAAGAATTCTCATAATGAGGAGGTGAATGATTGATGGATAAAGAGAAAAGAAGTTTGACAAAAAAGCTGGAAAGCTTAATAGAAGAAATTAGCCAACTTTCTGTGTTGGAATTAGCCGATTTAGTAAAGGCATTAGAGGATAAATTTGGTGTTTCGGCGGTGATGACGATGCCCGCTTCTGCTGTTGCCTCTGAGCAGGGAGTAAAAGAGAACGAGGAGGTTGCTGAAAAGTCTGTTTATACGGTGGTTTTGTCAGAAGCTGGTAGTAATAAGATTGCGGTAATCAAGGTAGTCCGTAATCTAAATCAAGAGTTGGGTTTGAAATAAGCTAAAGATTTAGTGGAGAGTGCCCCAGTGGAGGTTTTGAAAGATGCCAAAAAAGAAGATGCCGAAGCGGCTAAGAAAAAATTAGAGGAAGCAGGGGCAAAAGTGGAATTAAAGTAAACTATGAAAAGCCCTAAAGAGTTTTTATTGGAAGTACAAAACGAACTTAGGAAAGTTTCTCGGCCTAATAAGCAAGTAGTGATTAATTTGACATTGGTAGTGATTTTTGTTTCTGTTTTGGCGGGGTTATTTTTAACAGGGATAGATTTTATTTTTGATAAGTTTATGAGGTTAATTTTAGGTAAGTGAAAGAATTATGGAAGCTAAAAAACTTTTAAATTATTGGGTTATTAATAAAGAAAGCAACCCTAAGGCATGTTGGTATATTTTACATACTTACTCTGGGTATGAACAAAGAGTAACTCGGGTTTTACAACAGAGAATTAGGTCTTTTAAGCAGGAGGATAAGTTTTTTGAAATTTTAATCCCTACTGAAAAAAAGATGCAAATTCGGGGGGGAAAGCGCTTTACTAAAGAGGAGATGCTTTTCCCGGGCTATATCTTTATTAAGATGATATTGGATGATAGTTCATGGGTAGTGGCGCGAGAGACACAGGGAGTAACCGGTTTTGTGGGCGTGGAGGATAAGCCTACTCCGGTTATTAATAAAGAAGTAAGGGCAATTAAGCAATATTTATTAGTTGAAAAACCAAAATTCAAAGTAAGTTTTTCTGTTGGTGAAGCAGTAAAAATTATTGATGGCCCTTTTGTTGATTTTTTAGGAACGATCGATTCAATTGATAAAGAAAAGGGAAAGTTAAAAGTGATGGTTTCTATTTTTGGACGAGAGACGCCGGTGGAGTTGGATTTCTTGCAAGTAAGAAAAATATAAAGAGCTCAATCCACCAGCCGGCGGGGAAGAATCCCATTTTATTTGTCCTATCCGTCTTATTTGTCTTATTCGTCCTATCTTTCCTAATCTGTCCTATCAGATTTAGAAAATTGAAAATTTAATGAAAATTAAAAATTAATTTAGGCTAATCCTTTGTTCTTTTAGTCTTAATTATTAATCGTGTAGATATGGCTAAGAAAATAATATCTAAAATTAAGCTTAATCTTCCCGCCGGTGAAGCAACGCCGGCCCCTCCTGTTGGTCCCGTATTGGGGCAACATGGTATTCCCATTATGGATTTTGTTAAAGAATATAATGCGCGCACTGCCGATAAAAAGGGCAACGTTATTCCGGTAGTAATTACTGTTTATGAAGATCATAGTTTTGATTTTGTTACTAAGCTTTCTCCCGTGTCCGATTTAATTAAGAAAGAATTGGGATTGAAGAAAGGCGCCAGCGAGACGGGTAGAGAAATAATAGGAACGCTTAGCAATATTCAAATAGAAAAGATAGCTAAAGATAAAATGATTGATTTGAATACTACCGATTTAGGGGCAGCTAAGAAAATAGTGGCTGGTGTTGCCAAAAGTATGGGGGTGGGAATCGATGGGTAAAAAAAGAGTTGCCTTTGTTAGTGAAAAATCAGAGGCGAAAAAATCTCCAAAAGTACGCCTGGCGGGCCTTAAGGGGGGAGAGAGGGTAGTAATGGTGAGTGGTGAAGAAGAAATTAAAAAAGGGCGAGAGGAAAGCAAGAAAGAGGAAAAATTAGAGAAAAAAGAGGGTAATAAAGAAGAAAAGAAAGAGGAGAAGAAAAAGAAAAGAAAGCTAAAAGTCCGTGGGAAAAAATATCAAAAGTTTCAGGCGATGATAGGGACACAGGAAGAATATTCCCTAAAAGAAGCGATTGAGCTTTTAAAGAAAACGTCAGTTAGCAGTTTTGCTGGTACCGCTGAGGCTCACATTGTTGTTTCTAAGGTGGGCTTAAAAACAGAAATTCAATTTCCTTATGATATTGGGAAAAAGAGAGTAGTGGCTATTGCCGATGAAGAGAAAACTTTTGAGAAGATAAAAAAAGGGAAAATTGATTTTGACGTTCTGTTGGCTAGCCCTAAGATGATGCCCAAGTTAGTTCCCTATGCAAAGATCTTGGGGCCGCGAGGACTGATGCCTAATCCTAAAAACAAGACAGTGGTTGTAAATCCGGAGCAAGCGGCTAAAGAGATGAGGATTTTGGGATTGGAAATTAAGACGGAAAAAAAGGCGCCCTTAGTTCATACTGTTTTTGGCAGGATAAATCAAGAAAACCAGAATTTAGAAGAGAATTTAAAGACGTTGATTAGTAGAATAGGGAAGGAGAATATCAAAAAACTGGTTATTTGTAGCACAATGGGACCAGGGATTAGGGTAAAGATGGAGAATTAAAATTCATACGGACTTCGACGCTTCTTTTTTATTTATTTTTCTCTCTTGACGGGGATAGTAAACTTAATATATTATGTTTGTATGGTGATCAAGATAAAAAGGATAGTTTATATTTTACCGATTGGTCTTTTGTTATTTTTGACTTCTTTTGTTCGGGCCCAAACAAGTAGCCCTCATTTGTCACTTGTTCCTTCTACCAAAAGTGAAGTGGTGGGTGATAATTTTAATGTTAGTGTCAATGTAGATACCGGAGGGGAGTCTATTGGCAGCGTTGACGCCATTATAGAATATAACCAAAATTTATTGGAAGTGATATCGGTTAGCGAGGGATCGTTCTTTCCGACTGTAACCAGTACGACGACGACTCCTGGGAAGATAAAAATTTATGGCATTGCTGATACCGGCGCTCCTAAAACAGGGACAGGAACTTTGGCGACAGTTACTTTTAAGGGAATAGTTGAGGGAACGGCCCTGGTAAGTTTTGTTTGTCAATTGGGATCAACGGCAGATTCTAACATTAATAAAGGGACAGTAGATGTAATTGAATGTAGTGCCAATAGTAATGGTTCCTATGTAATTGATTCATCTGATTCATTATTAGCAACAGAATCGGGTTTACCGGAAACTACCGCAAGCGCTCTTCCTCAAACAGGTTTTTTAGAACCAACAATTTTGCTTCTTAGCGTAGGAGTAATTTTATCTATTTTAGGAGCGGCATTTTGGCCTGGGGTTTTTAAAATATAAGATATGGACGAGGGGAAAACAAACAAAAAAATGATAGTTGTTGTTTTGGTTTCTTTATTTGGGATAGCGATAATTGTGGGGGTGGTGTTGAGTATGGGTAAGATACGGACATTTTTGGGAGGGGCTACCGGTAGTCTTAGGCCAGGAGGAGTCCGGGTGACTAATATTACCGCTAATTCTGCCACGGTGATTTGGCAGACAAGCAAGGCGGTTGCCGGTCAAATTGAATACGGGACGACGCCGGGAAGCTTTTTATTGAGAAATACCGAAACTACGCAAACCAGTGATCATAGTTTGGTACTTTCCCCATTACTGCCGGAGACAATTTATTATTTCCGAATTCGTATTGGCGAGGAAGTTTACGACGAGAATGGAGCGCCATATTCTTTTACTACCAAAGGGGCAGTGGTTTCTGTCCCTAAGGCGACTGTCTCGCCGCTGCCTACTTTGCCAATTTCTACTCCATCGGCGGCGGTAACTAAAGCACCATCGGCTACTTCTTCTGCCACCCAATATACGCTTGATGATTTTCAGGCTAAATTTGGCAGCAGCGACTCGGAGTTTGATATTAACAAAGACGGAGTAGTTAATAGTGCTGATTGGATTTTGTATCAGGAACAATAGTTTTTAAAGGATAAGGCAGGCCCGGAGGGACTTGAACCCCCAGTGCTGCTTTTGGAGAGCAGTGGTTTACCATTAACCGACGGGCCTATATTAGTGCAAATGTTATTTTAGCTTACTTGTTTCTTTATGTTCGGTTATCTTGCGGCAATGAGGGCAATATTTTTTGATAATTAATTTTTCAGGCACATTAGTCTTATTTTTTTCACTAATATAATTCTGCCGTCCACAGATAGAACAAACTAAGCCGATTAATTGTCTTTGCCCTTTTTTAGCCATAGTATTTTTTGGAATTTATTTTTTTCTGATTTATTTTTTGCCAGCGTGGCAAAAATTTCCATCTTTTTGTTTCGAAATAAGCTAAAACTCTTTGATAGAGCCCTCTCTGTTTTGGTTCAGCCTGAAAATTAATGTTTTTCTTTTTTTCGTTGCACTGTTACTATTTTACCTTAATTGTAAGTAAAAGTCATTTCTTTTGGAGCCTGGGTCGGGGATCGAACCCGAGACCTCGTCTTTACCAAAGACGTGCTCTACCAACTGAGCTACCCAGGCGGGGTAGAATCCCATTTTATTTGTCCTATATGTCCTATTTGTCTTATATGTCTTATATATCTTATCCGTCTTATTTGTCTTCTTCTTCCTCTTTTTGAGCCGGGGGTGGGATTTGAACCCACGACTTGCTGTTTACAAAACAGCTACTCTGCCACTGAGTTACCCCGGCGGGCCTATAAAGCCACCAGCTAATTTTAACAAAAAGTGGTGCTATTGACAAGGGAATTTAGTTTTGCTATTCTTTAATCAGTCCTGCTAATGAGGAGTAAGACTGTAAGAGAGTCTTCCTCACCAATCAAGAGTGTAAGGGATTCGGAAGTTTCTTGATTTTGCTTGGCAAGATTAAGGACAGAAGCCCACCTGGTATTTGTCGGGGAACACTTCTTGCAGCAACCTCAAAGGCGGGACTATATTTGTATCTTCACTGTTTTTATCCTCAAACAGAGTTGCTCATCGGGATAAGAAGTATCTGAAATCCACTAATTAAAGGGCTGATAATTAAACTAAGTAAAGAGTAACCTTGGAAAAAAGGTAAGAGGAGAAGAATAAATATAATTAAACTATATCGATTTAAGAACTCCTCAACATTGTAAGCTTTTTCCTGGGGCAATAAACCAATAAGGATTTTCCCACCATCCAAGGGGTGGAGGGGGATAAGATTGAAAATTCCCAAAGCAATGTTTAGTTGGATAAAAGGGTTAAGAACTAAGGTTAATGTAGAGTAAGAAAGAGGGGAAAAATGGCTAATCAGCCGCCAGAGAAGAGAAATAATAATTGCTAATATTAAATTTGAGGCGGGACCGCTTAAGGATATTAGGGCACTGTCGCGGCGAGGGTGGCGTAGATTATAGGGGTCAAAAGGGACTGGTTTACCCCAGCCAAAGCCGATTAAAAGAAGCATTAGGGTGCCTAAAGGATCAAGATGAGATAGGGGGTTAAGTGTTATTCGTCCGGCCAGGCGAGCGGTGGGATCGCCTAAGCGATTGGCGATCCAAGCATGTGACGCTTCGTGGATAGATATCGCTGTTAGTAGGGCGACAAACCGAATAAAAAAAGAGAATGGATTGATAAATAAATAAGAAAGCATAGAAAAAATTTCCCGCCTCTTCGGCGGGTCCGCCACAGGCGGACTAATCGTTAATTTTTAATGGTGAAATAATTGGTGACACAATCTTCTGGTAATTGAAAATTCAGCCTTACTGTGTTAGTATAACATAGTATTAATTTCTAATTTCTAATTTCTAATTTTGGACTTTTAATTTTTAACTTGAGAGATATGGCGCGTTGTCAAATTTGTGGTAAAAAGCCAGTTAGAGGTAATAAGGTTATCCGAACGGGAACGGGTAAGTGGATTAAAAAGAGGGTGGCGGTGTTACGCAAACCAAATCTTCAGTCGGTGACGATAATAAAAGATGGTCAAAAGAAAAAATTGCGGGTTTGTGCCAAGTGTTTAAAAAAACTTAGAAAAGAGGGAAAGTTAGTGGACTACAAAGGAAAAATCAAATAATTTTCGGATTTCTTCTTTGGGATTTTGGGTATTAAGGAGTATTGCTAAAACTTTGCGTCCTTCATTTTCAGCCAAACCAATTAGGCAATAGCCGGCTTTTGGGGTATTCCCTGGTTTAACGCCGATCATCCCCGGATAAGTTTCTTCTAAGCCTAAAACATTGATAAGGTGGTATTCTTGGTGATATTTATTTTTAGAGAAGGTAATTTCATGGGTTTTGACTATGGCTGCTATTTTAGGAAATTTGTCTAAGGTATGGCGGGTTAAAATTGCCAATTCATAAGCAGTGCTTTGGTTAGGAGGGACACTGTCTTCATCTAAGCCGTGAGGGTTGTAAAAATGAGTTTTGTCTAATCCCATTAGTCGTGCCTTTTCGTTCATTAAAGCAACAAAAACTTGTTGTCGGCCTCCTAAATCTTCGGCGATTACATTGGCGGCGTCGTTGCCCGACACCATCATTAGGCCGTAAAGCAATTCTTCTAAGGTTAATTTCTCACCCGGAATTAGGCCCATACTGGCTTCGCCATCTTTAGTGGCTTCTTGAGAGACGCTTAATTCTGAGCTTAAAGGAGTTAATTCTTGGGCGACAAGAGCGGTCATAATTTTGGTAAGAGAGGCAATTGCTAAGGGCTGATTGGCATTTTTGGCAAATAAAATGTGGTTGTTAGTTAAATCTATTGATAGGGCTGATTGGGCATTAATAATTAGTTCTTTGTCATTAAGGTGATCAGGAGTTTCTTGGGGCCGCCAGATTTTTTCTTTGGTATTTTTTTCTTGCCAGGAAGCGAGAACTTTACTTCCTTGGGGGAGAGGGGAAATAACAGGGGCATTGATATTTTTATGGCGGATAAATAGGACGGCAAAAAGCGAAGAGCAAAGAAAAATAAAAATGATGATGACAATTAAAGAACGACGCGGTGGCAGTTTCATCCGAAGATTAGTTTTTGAAAATTTTTATCCCAATTTGTTGGGTTTTTCCCCTCTAATTGTATTTGGTCGAGAATTAATCGATCACTTTCCAAGTGAGCCCTTAAAATTTTCATCCTCTTACTTTCTGACTTTCTTTCTTCTCCTTTTAACTTTGTCCGCCAGCTGGCGGATTTAACTTTTAATTTGGTAAAAGTTCCCGGCCAGGGGTGATAAGCGCGTATCTTTCGTTCAATTTTAACTGCTTTTGGTCCTCCTTGGTTAACAGCTTTTTCTAAGGCTTTATATTCAATATAACCATCGTCACGATTAAGTAACTTGGTGAAAGTAGCTTTTTGGTGATTTTGTGGCATAGGAGTAATTTGTTTTGACAAATATAGAGGGAGAGTATCAGTTAATGTTTCCGCACCAATTTTAAAGAGCCGTTTAGCTAATGATTCTTGGTTGTCGCGGGAATGAATTTTCTCTTTGGTTTGAGCTAAAAGCGGTCCATGATCAATTTGGGAGTCAATAGAAAGGATAGAAATACCGGTTTCTTTTTGACCCGAGAGAAGAGCCGCCTCAATTGGAGTAGGCCCTCGGAATTGAGGGAGAAGAGAGGGGTGAATATTGATAATTCCCCAGAGGAAAATATCAATTAGTTTTTGGGGAATTATTTTACCGTAGGCTACCAAGATTCCTAATTTCGGCTTTTTACCTTTAAGGAAATCAATTGCTTTTTGGTCTAATTTTTGAGGGGCGAGGGTAATTAAATGATTTTCTTGAGCGAATTGGGCTACCGGTGTTGGGGTGAGAATTTGTTTTCGTCCCCTTGGCCGTGGTGGCTGAGTGACGACGGCAACAACTTTGAGGTAGGGAAGAGAAACAAGCTTTTTGAGAATAATGACAGAATTTTCTTCAGAGCCAAAGAAAATAGCGGGATAAGATAAATTTTTAATTTCCAATTATCAATTTTCAATTAATTTTTCCATTATTCCGTTTTTTTCTTCATAAAGTTGTCCCTTTTGTTCAATCACTCTTTGGGTGAAAAGAATGCCTTCAAGATGGTCATATTCATGCTGGAAAACGATTGCCTTAAGATTATTAAAGTCAGCTTGTTGTTTTTCTCCTTTTTCATTTTGCCAAACTACTTTTATTTTAGGCCAGCGCTTAACAGTGCCATATATTTTGGGGATAGAAAGACACCCTTCTAAAAAAGGCTGTCTGTTTTCCGTTTTAAAATATTTTTTTTCTTTAGAATGGTAGATTATTTTAGGGTTGATGAAAATTTGCGGTTTTTCATCGGGGAGGGTAATGGCGAAAATACGCCAATTTTTTCCTACTTGAGGAGCGGCTAAGCCGATCCCCGGAGGGTTCTTGGCATTTAAGAGTGTTTTGACAAGATTTTGACAAAAATTACTGAGTTTTAGATTAAAGTTTATAATCGACTTTGATTTGCGAGTTAAAATAGGGTTGGGGATGATGATGATTTTCATATTTTTTATAGTAACTGGGTCATAAATAATTTTACCTTTGTCATTCCCACGACTCCCTGTCATCCTGGCTTGCTTTAAGCCCTGTATCAAATGGTACAGGGTCCAGGATCATCTTCTCTTCGTCCTATCTGTCTTATTTGTCCTATCCGTCCCATCTGTCCCTGTCATTCCCATGAAAATGGGAATCTATAGAAATAAATATTTCTTATTTAAGAGGACCCATTAATATAGATTCCCGACCCGCCTAGCCGACGAGGCTGGTCAGGTCGGGAATGACAGTTGAATTATGGCTCACCCACTTTTGATTATATCACTTTCGGCATTAAGAGAATATTATCCGATAGTTTTTTTAGAAGAGAGCCTATAATTAAGAAATAATCTTAATGTTTAATGGCTCATTGCACCGGGAACAGCAACCATTTTTATTGACGGCTAAAATTTGGGTGGAATATTCTTGGCGTTTTACGCAGAGAGTTCCGCAATTGGGGCAATAAGTGTTTTCACCATCTTTAGTGTCGATATTACCCAAATACACAAATTGTAATCCTGCTTTTTGGCCAATTTCTTTTGCTCTAACCAGAGTTTTTTTAGGAGTAGGGGGTGTGTCCATCATTTGCGCCGCCGGATAAAATCGGGTTACATGCCAAGGGGTTTTAGGGCCTAAATTTTTAGCAATCCATCGGGCGATATGTTTTAGGTTTTGGTCGTCGTCGTTCCAGCCTGGGATTATGTTGGTGACGCACTCAATATGGATGTTAGGATAGTGTTGGTGGATATATTTGGTGTTTTCGAAAATAGGCTGGGCATGGGGAGCGTAAGCTAATTTTTGGTAAAATTGATCAGCAAAACTTTTTAAATCTACTCGCCAGACATCAAGGTAGGGAGCGATTAAATCAATAGCTTTTTTGGTCGCATAGCCGTTGGTTACCCAAACAGTGTAAAGATGGTTTTTGGTTTTTGGTCTTTGGTCTTTGGCAACACCACCTCGGAGGTGGCGAGGCAACGACCTCGACTCCTGCGAGGTGAAATTTTTAGCTAATTTGAAAACATCCAGCGAATATTCTAACCAAACGGTTGGTTCATTGTAGGTGAAAGCAATCCCCGCGGCTTTTGTCTTCAGAGCCATTTTGACTGTTTCTTCCGGGGTGACTTTTGTTTTTTTATCCTTTGTTTTTAGTTTTAATATGTCGGCATAGACGATATCCCAATTTTGACAAAAGCGGCAGCGGAAGTTACAACCATAAGTACCAATAGAAAAGCAGGTGCTTCCCGGTTGGTAATGGAAAACGGGTTTTTTTTCTATCGGGTCGTTATTGATAGCGGCAATAATACCGTAGGAAAGAGAATAAAGTTTACCGTTTTTATTGATATAGCTTTGACAGTAGCCAGTCTTGCCTTCGGGAATTAAACAACGACGTTGGCATACTTGGCAACGGACAGCTTTATTTTTAAGCTTTTGGTAAAGAAGGGCAGGGTACACCTTAAAAATTTTTAATTTTTAATTTTCAATGAATTTTGATAATTGGAATATTGATAATTCATTAGTAAATTTGTAAATTGATACTTGAAAATTAATTAATGTTTAGCATTTCTTTTGCCTCTTGGTTATCAGGATTAATATATTTTAGCAAATATTCTAATTGCTCTTGCGCCTTTTGGTTTTGCTCTTTTGCTTGGTAAAATTTGGCTAACCAAAGTCTGGCTATTTCATAATCAGGCTTCATCGCAATAGTTTTTTCAAGCCAGTTAGTTGCCTGTTCTTGGTTATCTAATTTATATTCTATCACTCCTAAATTGTAGGTAATCTTGGGATCGGTGGGGGCTAATTTTTGAGCGGCATATAGAGCAGTTTTAATTTTTTCAAAATATTGATGGCTATCTATTGGGGAGAGGGCATAAAGAGTTTGGGCATATTGGCGGTAAAAATCTAAGTGGTAAGGGTTTTCTAATAGGGCTTTTTGGGCGAGTTCTTCTGATTGAAGGGCAAATTGAGCAGCTGAGGAGGCTTCTTCTTGTTGAGTAGCCAGCAAAGACAAATAAGCCAAATTGGTGGCGGCGTTATTTTTGTATAAAGGTTCTTGGGGATTTTTTTGCATTGCCTGTTGGTATTCTTGATAGGCGAGAGAGTATTGGCTCTGTTTTTGGAATTTTTCTGCTTTGTTAAAGTGATAATCGGCAGACCAGTAAGAAAGTATAAAGTATAGTGTATAAAGTATAAAGGGGAAGACGAGAATTAGACCGACCGTTTGTCGAGTAGACAATTTTTCTGGAAACTTGGTATTGTTTATCGTTGGTTGTTTATGGTTGGTTATTGTGTATATTATTGCTGGAATTAAAAAGAAAAGGAGGTTGACGGCGACGACCGAGAAGCCAAAAAAATTGGTGATAAGAATGGTCAGCCAGCCAGAGAATAAAGCGATATGAATAAGTATAGAGTATAAAGTATAGTGTATAGAGGGTAAACGTGACTTGAGTATTTTAATGTTCCAGAAGATGAAAAATACAATTAAGAATAAATAGCTTCCTAAACCCAGAATGCCGGTGGTGGCAAAATAATTTAAGTATTCATTGTGAGCTTTGTTATAAAGAAAATCCCATTCGGAAAGAAGATTGTGTTCTTGGGGTCGTGTCCAGTAATACGAATAGGCGAAGGTTTCTACCCCTGTTCCCAAGATGGGATATTTTTTGCCTAAGGCGATGGCTCCTTTCCAAACAACCTTGCGGATATCTTCAGAGGTACTAATTTTTGGATATATGGCGGGCTTTTCTAAATTTATATTAGGTGAATCAAATTGAGTTAGTTGGGAAAGGTTAAAAAGGCTTATCGATTTTATGGGAGGGGTGAAAAAGAAGGTTAAGAGTGAGAAGGAGATAGTGGTTATCAGAAATGGTTTTAACAACTGTTTTCTGTTTTTGAGGAGGATGAAAGTTATTAGCCAGAAAAAAGGATAGGTGATGATTAGGGCGAGAAATCCGGAGCGAGAGCCGGTAAAAAGAAGGCAGGTATAAAGGATAATAGATAATAGGTAATAGATAATAGATATTTTTTTAGAATTTTTAGCTAGGGAATTAAGAAAACCGACGATGGGAAGAAAAATTAAACAGTCAATCCAAGCGGCTAACCAATTTGGTTGTCCTAAGGTAGAGAAAACACGTGTTTTAACGTCCTGAACCCAATATTGATCGTCAATGCCGAAATGTTCTAAAATTCCATAACTGCAAACAAGGAAGGCGGCAGCGGTGAGAGCGGTTAAACAGCGATGAATAAATTTGGGGTGGGCTTGATTAATATTACTGGTGAAGGCGAAGTAGAGAATAAGATAGGTGATGATTGAAAGTAGTCCGCCGTTAAGCCGAGTGTAGTATCCAAAAATAGAAGTATGAAGGTCAATTGAGTAAATAGTGGCCGCAATTTGTGACCCTAAAAAAAGAAGCAGCGGCCAAAAAAGAGGTGTTTTTTGAAAAATGATTTTTTTTTGAAGAATTATCTTAACGATCCAGGCAGATAAGATGATTGTTGCCAGTCCGTAGGCGAGGAGCATTTTGTTAAACTCAAAGAGCTCGTAGTTAACAGTGGTTAAAAATAAGGGAGTCAGAAAAAAGAGTAGATAAAAGGAACTCTCGATTATCTTTTGGGCAAGAGAGCCAATTTTTTTAGGCATTTCGATTTTTTTTGGTGGAGTCTGTTGGACAAAGTTAGAACTTATTATGAGCGAAATCCCGATTGATTGCCGCGCTTCGCGCGGCAGAACCGAAACTGAACGCTTGGGCGGGCAAAAAGCGAAGTCCCGTACTGAACTTGTTCTGGTGCGGGGGAAGAGGGTTGAGGGGAAGGAATTTTTGTCCGCCCTCGCTTTCGCCGCTTCTTTTTTCGCCAACGCAATTTTTCGTGCCAACGAAGTTGGCGCGCCACCTTATTTTCTTTGAAAAATAAACTGAACTACTTCTGCTCCCTCTGGAATATTAACCTCTCTAATATCGCTTATCAATCCCTTTTCTTTTGCTTGCTCGGGAGTACGGGTATCCGCCTCAAGAAACATCTTTTCTATTTCTTCTTGCGTGTATTGACTTTGTTCGGCAATAATATCGGCAATCAATTTCTGGTCTCTTTGAATCATTTTTAATTTTTCTTTTATATTCTTTTCTTCAAATCGTGCTTTATCTATATCAAACCCTACTCCGTGAAAAAGAAAAGATGAATTTTTAACTGCGTATCTCGTTTTACCAGCAAGAAAAATTACATTAGCAATTGAATCTACGATCCCAATATTATGAGTAGTTAGATTTATCGGCAACGATTTAAGGAAATTGTAAATGGTTATACCATTCATGACGCTTCCACCCGGACTAGACAAAAGAAGATAAAAATCTTTTATTCCTTGATTTAGTCTTTGGGCAAAAATTCCCATTAAGTTTTCGGCCGTATTTTGGTTTACTTCGGCTGAAAAACTAATAAAAAGTGGTTTTGATATATTGTTTTCCATAAAATTATTTATTCAATCTGTTTATCTCATTTTTAATTTCATCAATAACTTCGGGATTATGAATTATCTTATTTTTACCTTCGGTTATTGAAATAATATAAAATACTCTGCCGCCATATTTTGCTGTAAATTTTTCATGCGTCTTTTTCTGCTGTTCTCTCTCGTTGATTATTTGCGTAATATATTCGTAGCCCGCTGGTTTTATTTGAAGACCAATATATTTTTCGTGAACTTTAATAAAATAATCAACATTATATCCTCTATCCCATTCGTCGGGGGCGGACTCGATTTTAACTCCAAGAATTTTTTCAAGCTGTCCGTAAATTG
>PEZH01000053.1 GCA_002774085.1 Candidatus Shapirobacteria bacterium CG09_land_8_20_14_0_10_38_17
ACAATTGCTACATTGCTACATTGTTAAAGAAGTTCAAAGTTAAAAGTTAAAAGTAAAGAAACAAAAAGAAAGAAACATTGTTAAATTGCTACATTGTTAACCGTCATTCTGACGAAAGTCAGAATGACGGTTAAGGACATCGGGATAACAATAAGGAATGATTCTGATTTTCGTCAGTCGCCTCATCGGTGACCCGCCGAAGAGGCGAGAAAATTCACTCGTAAACTTACTAAAATTAGGAAATTGGAAATTAATTGAAAATTCAATAAAAATTAGAAATTTTTACTCTGATTATGGAAAAACAAAATAATAATCTTAAAATTATCTCTCTTGGTGGATTTGGACATGTGACCAAGAATATGTTTGTTTATGAAACGCCGCAGGATATTCTAATCGTTGATTGCGGGATGGGCTTTCCCGATGAGGAAATGTTGGGGGTAGATTTGGTTATTCCCGATATTACTTACCTGAAAGATAAGTACACCAAAATTCGTGGCATAGTTTTAACCCATGGGCATGAGGATCATATTGGTGCTCTCCCCTACCTTTTACCTAAATTACCTAAAGTCCCTATTTTTGGTTCTCGTCTTGTTCTTGCCTTACTTCAGGAGAAACTGAAGGAAAATAGGCTGATGGCTGATTTACGAGAAATTAATCGGCAGAAAGAGCTTTCCTTGGGCAGTGATTTTAAAATTAATTTTATCCAAGTTACCCATTCAATTCCCGAAACTTTTCACTTCTTTATTAAAACTCCTTACGGCAATATTTATCATGGCACTGATTTTAAATTTGATTGGACGCCTATTGATGGTGCCAGGGTAGAGGTAGAAAAAATGGTCGAAGCCAGTCGACAGGGAGTTTTGTTTCTTCTATCTGATTGTCTGCGGTCTGAAAGAGGGGGCCATACTCCTTCAGAGCATAATTTGATCGATATTTTTGAGCGGGAAATTAGGAAGGCGCGAGGGCGTTTTATCGTCACGACCATGTCTTCTAATATTAGCCGTTTAAAAACAGCGATTGATGTTTCTCGTAAGTTTGGGCGGCGGGTGGCATTGGTAGGAAGGTCAATTGAAAGAGTAATAAAGATAAGTAGAAGTTTAGGTTATATTAATTTTCCTGAAAACTTAGAGGTAAAGGTAGATAAGGTTAAAAATTATCCTCCTCGGCAAGTAACTCTTTTGGTTGCTGGCAGTCAAGCTCAAACTGGTTCAGCCTTGGATAGAATTGCTTCCGGTGAGCATCGCCATATTAATATTCAGCCTGGTGACACGGTTGTTTTCTCTTCTGATTATATTCCCGGTAATGAATCTTCAATACAATTATTAGTTGACCTTTTAATGAGAAAAGGGGCGGAAGTATCTTATATGGACATTAGCGAAGATCTTCATGTTTCCGGTCATGGTGCCCAAGATGATTTATCTTTGTTAATTAGCTTGGTTAAACCACAGTTCTTGTTGCCTATTGGCGGTGGTTTTCGGCAGATGAAACAATATGCACTTTTGGCGCAAAGGATGGGTTATAAAAAAGAGGTGATTCTCTTACCTCAGTCGAGTGATATTATTTGTGTTGGGAAGGGAAGGGTTAGTATCGGTGGGAAAATAGAGGCGCGAGAGGTGATGGTCGATGGTTTGGGAGTAGGTGATGTGGGCAAGGTAATTTTGCGCGATCGGGAAGTTTTGGCTAAAGAGGGAGTGGCGATAGCAATTTTAGGAATAGATCAAAATAATTCTTCTTTAGTTTTTGGACCGGAGATAGTTAGTCGCGGTTTTATTTATGGGCAAATAAGAGATGGTCGGGAGATTTTGGATTTAGCTAGGGAAGAGGCCAAGGCAGTATTGGTGGATACTAAGAATAAACTAACTAATTTAAAGATTATTCGAGAAAAAATTCAAAGTAGATTAGAAAAGTTTTTTTATAAAACTACCGGCCGCTGGCCAATGGTTTTAGTGGTTGTCATTAAAGTTTAATTAAAATTATGCTCTATTCAAAATTATTTGGCAAGACTATTAAAAGTGTTCCTAAGGGAGAAGAGACGATTAGTTATAAGTTGTTGTATCAAGGAGGATTTATTAGAAAAAGCACCGCCGGTCGTTATTATTTTCTTCCCTTAGGTTGGCGAGTGCATCGGAAGATAGAAGCGGTGATTAGAGAGGAGATGAATGAAAGCGGAGCAATGGAAATGCTGTCTCCACTACTTCACCCTATTGAACTATGGCAGGAAACCAATCGAATTCAATCTGTCTCTTTTGAATTAATGCGTATTAAGGATCGCCAGGGGGTTGAATTTGCTTTGGGAGGAACAGCCGAGGAGATGTTTGTTGATTTAGTTAGGAAAATGAATCTTTCTTATAAAGACTTACCGTTTAATGTTTATCAATTCTCGACTAAATTTAGAGATGAGCTGCGTCCGCGTGGCGGGCTTTTGCGAGTAAGGGAATTTGTTATGAAAGACGCTTATTCTTTTGCTCGTAATAGCGAAGATTTTCAGAAGCAGTATCAAAAAATGAAAGAAGTTTATAAAAAAATTTTTACCCGTTTTGATTTGGAAACTTTAGTAGTGGAGGCGGATAGTGGTTATATTGGTGGTGAAGACGGGCATGAATTTGTTGTTTCCTGCCCGATTGGAGAAGATACTATTTTTGTTTGTGATCAATGTGACTACCGAGCTGATAGTGAAAAGGCGGAGTTTAAGCGTTTTCCTAAAAATCCTCAAGAAAAAATAAAACCCTTAAAAATCGTTAAGCAACCGGAGTGGGTTTGTACGATGAAGGATAATATTAAGTATTATAGAAAGCCTTTATGGCGATATTTGAAGAATGTAGTTTATAAAGATGATAAGGGAAGAATAATTATTGCTTCAATAAGGGGAGATCAAGATGTCAATGAAACTAAATTAAAAAAGGTGATTGGGGCTGGTAGCTTAGCTCCCGCTAGAGATAAAGATTTGGAAAAAATAGGTAGTCGGCCGGGGTGGGTTCATTCTTGGGGACATAAAGGGGTGGTTTATGTGGGCGATTTGGGATTAAAGATGGTCAAGAATTTTATCGGTGGCCAAAAAGAGAAGACAACCGATACTATTGACGTTAATTATGGTCGGGATTTTAAATATAAATTGTTAGCCGATATTGTTAATGCTCAAGAAGGAGATTTTTGCCCAAGATGTCAACAGGGGAAACTGAGGAAAAAGCAAGCAGTTGAGTTAGGCCATATTTTTCAATTAGGTTTTCATTATACCAAATTGATGAAAGGAGCTGATTTTGTTGATAAAGATGGTGGTAAGAAGCCTTTTTATATGGGTTGTTATGGAGTCGGATTGGGTCGGACGATGGCCACTATTGTCGAGATTCATCACGATAAGAAGGGAATTGTTTGGCCTAAAGAAGTAACCCCTTTTAATGTTCATTTAGTCAATTTGAGGGAAACTAGCCAAAGAGCAAAGGAGATTTACCAACGGTTAGTTAATGATGGGTTTGAAGTTTTGTATGATGATCGAGTTAATGTTTCAGCAGGCGAGAAATTTGCCGATGCTGACTTAATCGGTATTCCTGTTCGATTAGTGATTTCAAAAAGAACCGGCGATACAATAGAATGGAAGTATCGCCAGAGCAAAAGAGCTGAGCTACTTCAATATAATGAAGTAGTAAAGAAACTAAAAGCTAAGAGTTAGAAATATATTGTTACACTGTTACATTGTTGAATTGTTTTAAGAGTAAAAATAAAAGAAATTAAATTTTATTGTCTTTTATTTGTATATTTGATACCTGTAATTTGTTTTTTTGGGAATTTTTAACAATATAGTAATCTAATAATATAACAATGTATCTTTAACTTTTACTATGGCTAAGCGAGGTCGACCCAAAAAAAGGAAACTTAAATTTCAGCTGAAAAAAAAGACATTTTTTTCTGTTGTGGCGGTTATTTTAAGTTTGTTAGCTTTTTTAATCATTCTTTCTTTTTTAAAGCAAGCAGTGATTTTAGTACGGTTAAATCAATGGTTACTTAATGTCTTGGGTTGGGAGATTTTTCTTTTTCCTTTTTTCTTGATCGTTTTAAGTTTAATATTTTCTGGATTAAAAACTCCCCTGACGCGAGGAAATGTTTTGATTGGTACTTTGCTAATTTTCTTTTCCCTTGCCGGTATTAGTCGGGCCGGTATATTAGGGCAATTTATCGATGATAAAATTGCCTCGTCTTTAAGTAAAACAGGAGCGGTTTTATTATTTTTGGCGGGAAATATTTCCGGTTTAGTAATTTTATTTGATACTTCGATTGAGCAGATAATTGGTTTTATAGGGATTTTTTTCCGTACCATTAGGAGATATTTGTTTGCTCCTCAAGAAAAGGAGGGTAGTTTAATTGCTCGGCAAGATGAGAAAAAAAAGAAAGATATTTATATTGAAAAAATAAATTTGCCGGCGGAAAGGGAAGGCAAAGTCGAAAAGACTGAAGGAATAGATTCTTTAATAGAGGGCGGTGAGATAGCCGGTATTCCCGGAGCCAGAAAAGGGGTTTGGCGTTATCCTCCTTTAAATCTTTTAAATAGACAAGGCGCTGTCAAGGCAGATAGGGGTGACATTAAAAAAAATGCCGCTCGCATCGAAGACACCTTAGGTTCTTTTGGGATTACTGCTCGAGTGGTGGAAGTTAATCCCGGTCCTGCCGTTACCCAGTATGCGATTGAAGTGGCTTTAGGGACTAAATTGTCCAAAATAACCAGTTTAGCTAATGACTTAGCGTTGGCACTGGCCGCTCCCACCGGCCAGATTCGTATCGAGGCGCCCATACCCGGTCGCTCGTTAGCGGGGATAGAGTTACCTAATTATTCTTTAGAGTTGGTTACTTTGCACCAGATGCTTACCTCTTCGGAAATGAAAAAGGCTAAATCTAAACTAACGGTTGGTTTAGGCTTAGATGTTTCGGGAAAGGCAATAATAGCCGATATTGGGAAGATGCCTCATATTTTAATTGCCGGGCAAACAGGTTCCGGTAAAAGCGTTCTTTTAAATTCTTGGATTGCCACCTTACTTTTTCGGACCACTCCCGAGGAGGTAAAATTTTTATTGATTGATCCTAAAAGAGTAGAGCTAACTCAATATGAGGGTATTCCTCATCTTCTTTCGTCGGTAATTGTCGAACCCAAGAAAGTGATTTCTGCCTTGAAATGGGCTGCTAAAGAGATGGAGGAGCGCTATAAGAAGTTCGCTAAGGCCGGGGCGCGCAATATTGATGCCTTTAATGAAACAGCCGGTTTTGCCGCCCTGCCCTATATTATTATTTTTATTGATGAGTTGGCGGATATAATTTTTTATTCTCCTTCTGAGATAGAGGACTGTATTTGTCGTTTAGCCCAGATGTCTCGAGCGACTGGGATTCATTTAATTATTGCTACTCAACGCCCTTCTGTTGATGTCTTAACCGGCTTGATTAAGGCTAACATTCCTTGTCGAATTTCTTGTGCTGTTTCTTCGCTGGTTGATTCGCGGGTAATTTTGGATACGCCGGGAGCAGAAAAACTTTTGGGTAGAGGAGATATGCTTTATTTGCCTCCTGATCGAGCTAAGCCAAATAGGATTCAGGGAACCTATGTTGACGAGGAAGAAATTAGAAGTTTAATTAATTTCTTAAAAAATAGCGGTGTTCAGCCGGTCTATACAGAGGAAGTGGCGCAAATGCCTATTAAAGAAACGGATAAAGCAAGAGTAGAAGAGGGAAAAGATGATTTGTTTGGTGAAGCAGTAGAAGTGATTTCTCGTTATGGTAGAGCTTCTGCTTCACTTTTGCAAAGAAAATTACGAATTGGATACGCACGAGCGGCGCGAATTTTAGATCAATTGGAAGCGGCGGGGATAATTGGTTCGGGGAAAGGGGCAAAGCCGCGGGAAATTTTAACCGGCGAAGAGAACCAACAAGAATGACGAACAAAACAATTAAAAGTTAAAAGTAAAGAAACAAAAAGAAAGAAACATTGTTAAATTGCTACATTGTTATATTGCTAAATCATCGCCGTCATTCTGAACTTGATTCAGAATCTTCTGAAGAATGATCCTGATTTTCATCAGGATGACGATGAG